>JAPKCA010000078.1 GCA_028823145.1 Flavobacteriales bacterium | reverse complement strand
GCAATATGCTGTCCTGACCATCATTTTTATCGAAGGTGTGTCCAATCAAGCCCACGATTTCTTCCCATCCCATCATCAGCGGGCTATCTTAAAGCTTGAGGCGGATTTGGATGCTATTTGCGACCGCGATGCTTTGGTCGTAATCAATTCTGGCCAGAATCCTGCGCCCTTGTATTTTGCACATAGGAAAGGGTGGGTGATGACAGGCGAGGAAATCGAAACAAACCGGACCATGCTGCAAGATTCAGGTGCAGAGATTATTGTTTGGTTGCAAAAGAGCTGGCAAACGGGAATCCCAAACGAGTCTTGGCGTCAAGACCCAATTGATGCTGAGCGACCTTGGCGGATTGAACGACTGAAGGACCAATAGTGTCCAAGGACGGTTGGGTGAGCGAATCAAAAAAGGAGTGGGGTGAAGCCATCAATGAGCGTGTGCAAAACAACCGTTTCCAAGGGGTTTGACGCCGCGGTGTACGCTTAATTTCTCACTTAATGAGCACGATCTTTTGTGCCGTCTTCTGGTCTGCAACATGCAGCTCAATAAAATAATAAGCTGCCGGTAAGTGACCGAGATTGATTTGGACCGTGTGCCTGCCTGCAGGGAATGGTTCTTGCGCCAACGTGTCCACAACAGCACCTCGCTCATCAAGAATATACCCGCGAATCCTAGCCGGCTGTTTAAGGGTAAACGTGAGCGAAGTTGGCCCCGTTGTTGGGTTGGGAGAAATATGGAAATGGGCGTCGTCGTCCTTGAATTCAGTCACCTGGGAAGGGAGCCAAGTATCAGCTCCATCGGTTAACCATCCCAAGCTGAATCGAGCGAAGTACATCTGATAAGTCTCGTATTCGCCATTTTCATAAAACAGGCCGATTGTTCCGTCATCAAGGACTGTGAGTGCGGAATATGCGGCAGGTCCAGGATAAATCACTTTCGAAACGCTCCATGTGTCGCCTTCGTCATAGCTGAGGAATACCGTCATATTCTCTCTCGTCGTTGAGGCTGCGATTGAAAATAGCAATCGGTTCTGGTCGAAGCCTTCATTGACTGAAGTGTACCGAATCAACTCACCGTTGACAAATGGATCGATTAAATCTTCCTGCATATAAGTGGCATCCCAAGACTGTCCGCCATCATGCGAGATGGCGATTTTTCGATTGTTGAAGGCGCGGATGTTCATCATGAGATCTCCATTAACCAGCTCCACAAGTTTGGCTTCATTCGCAGAGGTTGACGCAGGGTTTGGCATGTAATCCCACGTGTATCCACCATCGTCGCTGTAGATCATGTAGTTTTCCAATCCGCTCAAAGTCGTGCTAGGGCCTGGTCTCACAACGGCAGCAGCCACAATCCTGCCACTTTCCATTTGATGCATGGCGCCAGACGTCACGAAAACTGCATGCCAGCCCGGCCCATAAATCATGTCCGAAATGTTAACCGGTGTAGACCAGGTCACACCGTTATCGGCACTTCGGGTCATCTGCATACGGATTCTATTGCTTGGGGTCGATTGAAAAAATCCATTGTGTGATGGGAACAATGAAATCAAGTCCCCGCTTGTTTTGTCTGTCACCAAACAAGCGTCTCCCGCTCCGGAGGTTCCAAAGTCCGCGAGAATAGAGGCGTCTGACCAAGTGGCTCCATGGTCCTCGCTGCGCCTGACCATGAGATCGATGTCATTGGGAAGATCGCCAGACGAGTTATATCGAGCGTCTGTTATCACCACCAATGCCCCGTCAGTTGCTGTCGTAATCGCGGGTATTCGGAAAAACCCCGAACCGTAGTCACCCCCTGAGAAAAGCACCTTGTGTTCAAGGAGAATAGGGCTTGAACCATCGACATCTGAAGGGCTAACGGCTGTGATGGCCTCGTCCAAAACAACTGAAACGCACCCCGCGTCCAATAGGTCTCCTTCCGATGCCGTCAGGGCGACATCAACCGTAATCCAAAAATGGTTATCGCCATGATTGAGTGTTTGTTCTCCTGCAATTTCCACCTCCCCTGTGCTAGGAAGTGAAGAGCCATACAAGACGTCCTCTGAAAATCGGTTTGTCTCGCCCGTGTAGTATAGGTGGACTTGGTCGATGTCATTGAGGTCGGAGGAGCCGTCTAAGGTCACGTTTATAGCGCTAACCGTCAGCGGGTTAGAAAATCCCGATGTTTGAATATTGACCCCAACGATTCCCTGGTTCATGGCGCCTATGCCAGCGGGAATTTCCCTTTGAAAGAGGGTTGTTTGCACGTATTGCATGGGCGCATCGGAGTCGATCACAGTGGCGCCGCCTTGGATCGACCCGTTGTGCAAGCCGGTCAAATCTGGCACCAAGTCAGATGTTGTGTTCTCAAAATCCCACGCGGCTATGAGTCCAGGTTCATCCCCATTGAGGGGCACGCCCATGTCCTCTAAAATTTCATCCATGGTCATAGGAAATGACCAATAGCGAAGTTCATCTAATGATCCATGAAAGTAGGTGTTGTAATCCGTGTCGTATCCAAAATAGAGGTCGATGTTGTTGGAGAAGTCCGTCGAGCCGATTTGGGTGTCAATGCGCGTGCAGGCAGTTGCCAGATCGCCGTCGATATAAAGCTTGTTGGAGTAGTCTAATGTGTTCACAACCATAGCTAGATGATGCCAATTCCCGTCCAGAATGACGGCCTCACTCCATGCTGGGGACCCCACGTTGATGTTTTGGGTGTTCTCAAAGTTGACCGCGAAATTACCCGTTGGGTTTGCCATCAGCTCATAGCCCGTGCCTGCACCAATTACCCGCTTATGTAGTATGCGAGGAAAGTCGCCAAACTGGCTAGACCGCAGCCACAATGTGATGGTCAAATCCTCGCCTATGCCCACATCGAGATCCTCGTGATCGGGGACCTGGACATAGCCCGTGAGGCCATCGAGTTGCAGGTAATTGCCAATTTGTCCCATAACGGAAACGGTCCCAAAGAAGGAGAGTAGCACCAAAAGCCCACTCTGGATAAAAGGTCTCATGGGCTCAAGGTATTGAGAACGACGGACTCTTTGGGCAGGTTGATGCCGTCAAGATTCAAAACGACACGCCACGAATCAAATTGCCCCACACCTGTTTCAAAACCCCTAAATTCCGCGCTGATGCCGCGTAGTTGATAGCCCCCTACGGGCTACTTTCAAAATCCCCGCATCTTCAACAGGTGCCGGGATTTTTGGTTGAAACTGTATCTGGAGAGTGCAACACGTGTGCGGTGTGGAAATAATGGTGACCTTTTAAAACCATGGGAGCAAAGAAAAAAGGAAATCTGAGTCGTCAATACATTTTCAAATCAGAACGATTGGGGTTTCGAGTTTGGACGAAAGGGGACCTCCTTGAGTTTAGTAAAATAAATGCCGACCAAGCTGTAATGGAGCATTTCCCCAAGCCGCTCACAATGGAAGAAACCGACGAGTTTCTTGATCGACTGATCGCCCATTACGGGAAGCATGGATACCAGTATTTCGCAACTGAGATAGTGGAAACCGGTGAGTTAATCGGTTTTATCGGATTGGCATTTCAGCGATATAAAACAGAATTTAGCCCAGCGACAGATATTGGTTGGCGATTGAAACAATCGGCCTGGGGAAGGGGGTATGCCACGGAAGGCGCCAAACGATGTTTGGAATATGCTTTTGAGGATTTGAACATCAAGAAAGTGTTTTCCGCGTGCACGATCAATAATCTCAAGTCAGAGCATATCATGAGAAAAATCGGCTTGAAGAAAATGGGTGAGTTCAATCACCCGAACTTGAAAGGATATCCAGCATTGGAAAGATGTGTTTGGTATGAAATAACCTCTTAGTGATGTTCGGATTTCCACGCCTATTCATCACCGAAACGCATGGCTTGTTTGTTACGGAATCCCAAGAGACGAGGACCATGTGTTCTTATCGCCATGTTGTCATTGTCCATGAAGGCAAAAGACCAAAAACATCGAACATCAGTGATCCCATTTTTTTTCATGAAATTCCTTTGAATGCATTAATTTCACCTTGTTTGCATCAGGTTTGATGCAGGCACTCACAGTACAAATAAAAAAAGATGAAGAAAATCGTACTTGGACTTGTATTCGGAATGATGTGCCCGGTCTTGAGCTGGGGGCAAGACGAAATGCCTTATACCGCTGAAGTGTTCACAGATGTATATGTGCCATTGGAAGATGGGTTGTCACTGAATATAGGAGAATCATGGGATGTGCCGATTGTGGTTTTGGATGTGCCGTTTCCGTTTCCATGCTTTGGAAGTTCTTCTGATTTGTTGAGATTGACTGACGTGGGTGGAGGAATAGAAGTGTATACGGATCAACCGGCTGGATCACAGGCTTTTCATTTGATCAGCGGGACTACGATGGACATCAGTGATATTCTGATTGTGGAAGATTCGGTGGAGCAGGGATCAAACCATCGGTATACAACGGTAGGCGAATCCCCAGATCGCATCTTTAAACTCGAATTCAACAACGTGGGCTTTGATTATGAGATGATGATGACTGGCGCCGCTCCATCGACCGCTAATTTTCAACTATGGCTGTACGAAAACGGGGTCATTGAAATTCACTACGGACCGAATACGGTCACGGACATAAATGATATAACATTCTGGAGCTCTATGTCTGCCGGACTCTCTAGTTTCTATAATTGGGAACTTTTTACGGCGAACTTTCTTTGGGCAAATGGCGAACCGGGTGAACCAGATTTCCCGCTGTATGATGATGTCGAATTCGACCTATTGCAAGCAAGTGAAGACTTTACAGGGTGGACGGCATGGCCTGAGGATGGTCAGGTCTACCGATTTAATTACAACTACACTTTGGTGGAAGAAAACCTCCGTCAGGAGGATCTGCGCATCTTCCCAAATCCGGCAAGTGACAAGATTACCATTGCCTGTGGAACGAATAATCCGGTCACTGTGACCATTGTGGATCAAAAAGGCAGGAGAGTCTTGCAGGCTGAATATGTAGGGCAGGCCATCGTCGATGTGGCCTCGTGGGATTCTGGTGTGTATACTGTGCGAGTGGACGGCGCGCGGAATGGGACTTTCATCGTTCAGTGACGATAGTGCATCTGCGGCACCGTTTAAGGCCATCTTGATGGGTTTTTATGCGTCAAGGGTTCGAGCACGAATTCCGTGCTAACTTTCGGAAATGAGAAAGAAGATCTTGCTGCTTGGGTCGGGTGAATTGGGAAAGGAGTTGGTGATTGCGTTGCAGAGGTTGGGTCAATACGTGATCGCTGTGGATGCCTATGCAGATGCGCCGGCTATGCAAGTGGCTCAGGATTTTGAAGTGATCAACATGCTCGATGGTGGAGCCTTGGACTCGATCGTGGCGAAGCATCGCCCCGACATCATTGTGCCGGAAGTCGAGTCGATCCGGACCGAGCGATTCTACGATTATGAATCTCAAGGAATCCAAGTTATTCCCTCAGCGCGAGCGGCTGATTACACGATGAACCGGCGTGCTATTCGCGATTTGGCAGCCCAGGAATTGGGACTGAAAACGGCACCCTACCGTTATGCCAGGTCCCTAGAACAACTTGCGGATGGTGTCGCCTCGGTGGGAATCCCCTGTGTGATAAAACCGCTCATGTCGAGTTCTGGAAAAGGCCAGTCCGTTGTCAAAAACGAAGCCGATGTTCAGGATGCTTGGACGTATGGGCTTGAGGGGTCTCGCGGGGATTTGGCAGAAGTCATCGTAGAGTCCTTCATCGATTTCGACTATGAAATCACCTTGTTGACTCTTACCCAAGAGAATGGACAGACCTTGTTTTGTCCTCCGATCGGTCATCGTCAGGAGCGGGGCGATTATCAGGAGAGTTGGCAACCGGCAGCTATGGAGCCTGAGCTATTGCTCAAGGCGCAGGAAATGGCCGCCGCTGTAACCGCCTCTCTCGGAGGAAATGGAATTTGGGGTGTAGAGTTTTTCATCAAGAATGGCGAAGGGTCGATTCCAGGGACGGTTTATTTTTCAGAACTCTCTCCTCGGCCTCATGACACCGGAATGGTTACGCTCGGTCGCACACAGAATTTCTCGGAATTCGAACTTCATGCCCGTGCGATTCTAGGTCTGCCTGTCATGGAAATTCAGCATCTTCGAAATGGCGCAAGTGCGGTGGTGCTCGCTCCGGAAGATGTAGTCCCCATGAATGAGTCAGAGGACCCGATGGGCCCACCGGTTTTTTCGGGGCTCGCTGAGGCGGCCTTAATCCCACAAACCGATTTCCGGATTTTCTCCAAGCCCAGTATTCGCCCATTCCGACGCATGGCGGTAGCATTAGCGTTCGACGATAGAGAATCGGATGTTCAGGGTTTGGTCGTTCAAGCCCAACGTGTCGCCTCGCTCATCAAAGTAGAAGCTGGTGTAGCGGTTGAAATACAAGAACAACGCCATTAAAATTTGGCTCAAGTGCCGCTGGTTGGAAACAATGAAAGCCGTCCTTCATCCATTTCATTCGTCCGGTCAAAAACAAATTTACCTGGGTGGCTCCTGACTTCCTCACAGGGACGTGCCGATCAGCTCTTGAAGTGAACCGCTGAAGGAAAAGGTAAATCCATCCGCCCCTTGAGATTCGAGGGGTATTGGAGAAAGCATCACAGCATTCTGCAGATCTCCTTTGAGTCCTTCCACGTTGATTTCGAGCTTTCTGAAATTTGCTTCCGGAGGATTCACGTTCGTGATGTCTACGTCCAATTCAAAATCGGCTGACCCGATGTTGGACTTGAGATTTGAGGAGGATTTCAGTCGAGTTTTGTCAAAAGACAAAGAGTGTTTAAAGGAGGTAACCGTCAGCGGTCCGTCCGATACTCCGGCCATCGCAATGAGGCCACTCAAATCTCTACCTTCCAGTTGAATGTCCTTTCCCGCAAGGTCCCAGCTCATGGATTCGCCGTTCTCAATGATGTCGGCATACCATTCTGAGGTAAAATCGTCCAAAGGAATATCGGCGTCAACGGTGAACGACAGTGATCCAATGTCGGCGGTCATATCGTCGGTGAGGATGTGCAATTCGCGGACCTCTCCACTTACGTGCTCGACCATTTCTTGCGTTCCGAGAAAATCCAAATCGATCTTTCCGATGTTTTCCACGTTGGCATGCAATGAACCGCTTTGTTTTCTTTTAGAGATGTTCAGTTCCAAGCTCCAGTCCTTCAGCTGAAGGGTCTCTTTTGGAAGGTTGAGTGCCTGCATCAATTCTCGACTTTTCACGTCCCAGCCCTTTCCTGAAATCTGAAGAAGGACATCGTCTTGTTGTGTCAGTTCTTCTAACCATGCTTCAGGATCTTCCTGCATCTTTTTGACATCGATGAGCGCTTCGATGTGGAGATCCCCCTCATCGATTTGGGCTTGATCATCTCCGTCCTTTACAGAGAGATTTTCGACGTGGATATCGATGCCGTGAAAGAATTCAGGTGTGCCATCAACCATGGCCAAGATGTCGTCGTAATTCGCGACAACCGTCAGGGTTGTTGCCGAGGCCCCTTCAGCTTTTATATCGAGAAAGGTGATTGATCCCCGTGCAGGGTTGACTTCGAGATCGCCATAGCTCGCGCCAATTTCGGTAAATATTGGTGCGAGGATTTCGTCCAATTCCTGTGTTGCTTCCTTCGTGAGGAATTGGTTCGCGATAAAGAATCCAAACACGATCAATGCCGCAATGCCGAAAAGTATTTTGAAAATTTTCATGGTGAATGTTGACAGCTGGTAGGGTGATTTGCGTTTAAAGTTACGGAATTCAATCCCTTGGCATGGCAAGGGCAATCTCGTTGAAATTAAGAGTCAACCCCCCCGCTGGTTAGTTCGTCTGCATACAATTCCACCCATTTTTGTACACGCTCATAATGGTCTGCTCTATTTTTCGTTTTCTTGTGTTATAAGGGGCATGCCAATCCGGCTCGTCAGAGCAATTCTTCCATTAATGTTGAACCATTCGTACCATAAATGTGTTGCAATGATTAATTTTAGAGCATTCACCTGTCCAAACCTAAACACGCAAAATGGCTGAAACAATCAAAGACCTTCTGAATGGAAATGTGAGCTGGGTAAAGAATACATTAAAGCGTGATCCTGAGTTTTTCAACAAGCTTTCTATGGGTCAATCGCCGAATTTTCTTTGGGTGGGATGTGCTGATAGTCGAGTCCCGGCAACGGAGATAACCGATGCACTTCCTGGATCGATTTTTGTCCAGCGGAATATTGCGAACATGGTGATTCACACGGATTCAAACTTGCTCAGCGTGGTGAATTACGCGGTGAAGGTTCTCAAGGTGAAACACATTATTGTTTGCGGCCATTACGGGTGTGGTGGTGTGCAGGCTGCGATGAGCAATCAGAATTTCGGGTTTTTAGATAACTGGTTGATGCACATCAAAGATGTCTATCGCTTGCACCAAGATGAGTTGGATGGTATACAGGATGAGCAAAAGCGCTTTGACCGATATGTAGAGTTGAATGTTCTGGAACAGGTTGGCAATTTGGCCAAGGTGTCGTTCATTCAAGAAGAATGGGAAGAAGGGGAATTCCCTCAAATACATGGGTGGGTTTATTCGCTTAAAGATGGCTTGTTAAAAGATTTGGACATCTCTATGAACTCCAATGCTAAGCTGGATAATGTGTATCGATACAACAAGCCCTGAATAGGCTCAGGCCACGAACGTTTGAACAATCGCAAGTCGGGGTTCTTTGCCAGGATGCCCAAGTGCATGCCAGTAGACCACCCGATTCATACTAGATTAGGTTGCTTTGGGAATAGCGCGCGGAAGCAGTTGCGGCTTCCTTGGGGTCTCGACTATTATCGAATGCAAAGTTTTCGGGTGAGCGGATGGCCTCCTTTGTTTGTGGATACCAGATATATTCCGGGGCTCCAATCGCCGACGAGAATGGCTTGGCCAATCCATTGTTGTTGCAGCATGATGCGTCCCTGGTAATCCATCACGATCACCTCTGTTCCAGGTTCACAACCTTTGAGGTAAAAAGC
>JAPKCA010000012.1 GCA_028823145.1 Flavobacteriales bacterium | reverse complement strand
GGATGGTTCCTTTTTGCTGTTGCAACCAATTGCGCCATGCGCCCACGATCATGAGTCGGGACCTTCAGGTGGGGAGGATTCTTTCTTTCGGGCTTCTACGAAAGCTTGACGAGTCAAAGGAATGTACAGATCCTTTTCCCCAATTTCAACGGTATGATGCCCTCCGGAAATGCGGTGGGAGAAATGCGCTGGCCGTCCAGTTTCCATACACACGGCGTGCAATTTGGTGACTTCTTCGGCTCGGGCAAGCAAGTCAGGCATGCACCCAAAAGGATTGCCGGTGAAATCGAGATCGAGCCCTGCGGCGATAACGCGGATGCCTAAATCGGCCAGTGCTGAGCACAAGGCTGGGAGCGCATCATCAAAGAACTGCACCTCATCAATGGCCACCACAGTAAAAGGTCGATTCTGTGCTTCGAGGTAGGCCAAGATGCCTGCGCTATTCTTGACGGTCACCGAAGGCAAGGTGTTGGCATCATGCGATGTGACTTTGTCCTGGTTGTAACGGGTATCCGTTTCAGGTTTGAAAATGACCGTGGGTTGATGGGCAATTTCCGCTCGACGCACGCGCCGCAGCAACTCTTCTGTTTTACCCGAAAACATAGGGCCGCACACAACTTCGATGCGTCCTTCACCGATTCCGGTGTGTTGAAGTGGAGAATGTTCGTCGTGTGGTACCATGTTGTAGTGCTCGAAATTACTTCAGTCACTACTTTGCGCTACCATGAAAGGGATGCAATTTTTTGAAAAAAGCCGAGACACTGTTCGCAAAGCCCTGCTTTGTGTTGGTGTGATGACCATGCTTGGCCCGGGCTGCACGAGATCAGCCGGGGAGGGAGGACATGCGACTATTCTTGGCCGAGTGGAGGTGGAACAGCGCGTGGTTATTACCAATCCCAACGGCGCGGTGCTTGCTCCTGCTGCTGATCACGAAGTTTTCATCACCTACGGTGACCGCGTTGGACCGGACGATCGAATCCACACCAATTATGATGGGGAATTTGCTTTTTACGGGTTGCGAACGGGGGATTATACGGTTTATGTCTACAGCGAGGATACCATGCCATTGTTTAACAACGCGCCGAAAGTCGCTGTTGTGAGGGAAACAATCGTTGAATCGAGGGATGAAGAAGTGGACCTTGGTGTTATCCGTATTTACGAGGATATCTGAGATGCGATGGCTTGTCATCGGCCTTTGTTGCTTTTCCATCCCTTGTTTGGGGCAATGGACAGAAGGCTCGGGCTGGCTGGGGGTTGGTGTGGACCAAGTCTTGCCACGCGGGTGGGCTTGGTCAGCTCAATATGAGAATAGATGGGACGCTGAGCTGACCCGACACCGAATAGGAATGGTGGACTTGGCTGTGGAGCGCAAGTTGGACGCCCATTGGGATTTCAATGTGCAATGGAGATTTGCCGAAGTGCGGAATAAGTTCGGGGGCTATGTTCCGAGAAAAAGACTTGCATTGCGCGTTTTGGGCGAATGGGATGCCGGACAAGGCGAGGTCAAATTTCGTTCCATGTGGGCCCAAGGGGTCAATGACTTAAAGATCTGGTCAGAGGGCGAAATACTTAATCAAGACCGAGCGATGCGTTTGCGAGCGGGCTACCAGCACGCATGGAATGGCCCATGGAGATGGAGCTGCGATGCCGAAAGTTTTTTTGAACCGAAAGACCTGTCATGGGCCTTCCAACAATCCCGTTTTCGATTCGAATGGTCTTATCGTTTGTCGAATCCCATCACGTTGGGCGCTGGATATATCTGGACACAAGAATGGAGTCAAAAAGATCCGTGGTCTTCCCATGTGATCTCAATTCAGGCCAATTGGAGCTTAGCGAAGCGAAAAGCCAGTGACCGAGAACCTTCGGCTAAACCGTTGATTCCTGGGGCTCAGGTGTATGACTCGAACGGCCAACCAGTCAAAACCCTCATCGAGAAAAAGACGGTTTGCTCGGTGGATGAGATTCGGATCAGTGAGGTCCATGCAAAAGGCGATCCCGCTGATTATGTCGAATTGCATCACCCGGGCGCAAACACGTGTGTCTTGACAGGATGGAGACTGACCGAAGGGTTGGAGGACTTAGGGCATCTTTTCGGACCAGTAGTCATGCCTGAGCAAGCCCGGTGGTTAGGTTATCAGAAGGGCATCGGGTCATTTAAGTTTGGGATTTCTGCCCAGGGCGAAACACTGTTTTTGGTCCATCCGTCGGGCGAATGGACCCGGATTCAGACCCTTCCCCAAGGGGATGACACTTCTCAAACCATCGATTCTGAAGGAAATATTGAGCAATTGTCGCCCTCGCCAGGATATTAAAGGCGCGCGAATCTCCAACGCATTATTTTTTGTCCACACCTGGGCTTGGGTTGTAAACATCCGTTTGCTATCTTCGCACCCCCAATTTTGGGGTGAAATCGTACATTCAATACACTCACCGTGGATACTTTGAGCTACAAGACAATCTCTGCCAATAAGGAGAATGCTGACAAAAAGTGGTTGCTCGTTGATGCTGAAGGCCAGACTTTGGGCCGCATAGCCTCTGAGGTCGCAAAGCGCCTTCGCGGCAAGCACAAGACGAATTTCACGCCTCACGCTGACTGTGGTGACTATGTCATTGTCGTCAATGCGGAGAAGATTGTTTTGACCGGAAACAAGTGGGAATCGAAAGAATACATCCGTTATACTGGATATCCCGGTGGACAACGCAAGCGTTCTGCTCGTGAGCAAATGAACCGCAAGCCTTTTGCTATGATGGAAGATGCTGTTCGCGGCATGTTGCCTAAAAACACATTAGGACGCGCCATATTCCGCAACTTGCACGTTGTGGTAGGCCCAGACCATAAATACGAAGCTCAGCAACCTGAGCTAATCACATTCAACGCCTGACCTCAGACTGACCAATCACCCGCATGGAAGTAATCAACACATCTGGCCGTCGTAAAACCGCAGTAGCACGTCTCTATATGAAGGCGGGCAAAGGAGCGGTGACCGTAAATAAGCGCGAATTAGACGCCTATTTCACAACCTCAGTACTTCAGTACAAAATCAATCAACCGTTTATGTTGACGGAGACCACCGGTCAATATGACATCAAGGTCAATGTCGATGGTGGTGGAGTGACGGGACAAGCTGAAGCGGTGCGCCTAGCGATTTCCAAAGCGTTGATTGAAATCAACCCTGAATGGAAGCCGGTATTGAAGCAACACGGCTTGACTACACGCGATCCACGTATGGTAGAGCGTAAAAAATTCGGACTGAAGAAAGCCCGGAAGAAGTCTCAGTTCTCCAAGCGTTAATCGTTTGGAAGAGTTGCGGACAGCTTTTTCTACCGAAAAATTGAAACGAACGTATTATCACTATTTATTGCTGTTTAGCATCCAAACTTTTTGGACTCACCTCGCAAAGTGCGATTTGGCTACCAAGGAGTTGACTTAATCAAGGAAAGTAAACATGGAAGGAACATCTTTCGAGCAAATGCTCAAAGCCGGAGTGCACTTCGGCCACCTCAAGCGCAAGTGGAACCCAAACATGGCTCCCTACATCTTCACCGAGAAGAAGGGAATCCACATCATAGATCTGCATAAGACGAGCGTCAAGCTGGACGAAGCAGCGGCAGCGATGAAACAAATCGCAAAGAGCGGAAAAAAGATTTTATTTGTTGCGACAAAGAAGCAAGCCAAGGAGGTTGTTACTGAGCGCGTCAAGGCAGTCGGGATGCCGTATGTAACGGAGCGTTGGTCCGGCGGAATGTTGACCAACTTTGCGACCATTCGTAAAGCGGTTCGCAAGATGTCGCAAATCGATAAGATGTCGCAGGACGGCACATTGAACACCATGTCCAAGCGTGAGCGTTTGCAAGTAAGCCGTCAGCGTGCAAAAATGGAAAAAAACCTTGGTTCTATCACCGATTTGACGAGGATTCCAGCAGCTATTTTTATTGTGGACGTAACCAAAGAGCACATTGCTTTGGCTGAGGCCAAAAAGTTGGGGATCCCGGTATTTGCTATGGTTGATACGAATTCGGACCCACGTCCAGTCGACTTCCCGATTCCTTCCAATGATGACGCGAGTCTTTCCATTGCTTTGGTTTTGGACTCTTTGGTTCAAGCTGTAGCGGAAGGATTGCAGGAACGGAAGGCGGATAAGGACTCACAGGATGCTGCAATTGCGGCGAGTAAAGCGAAAGCAGAGGCAGCTGAAGCTCCCGAGGCGGTTGTTGAGGCGGTTGCTGAGGAAGTTGCTGAGGAAGTTGCGGTGAAGGAAGCAGCTCCCAAGGAGGAAAAAAAAGGAGCAGAGAAGTCGGAAGACTGATCTGAGACCAAAAAAACACTAAGCATTGAACGTGTGGCGGGTTGACCTCCGCCCATCAAAACATACAACTCATGAGCATCACAGCTGCAGAAGTGAACAACCTCCGGAAGCAAACCGGAGCTGGCATGATGGATTGCAAGAACGCACTCCAAGAAGCCGAAGGTGATTCTGATAAGGCGATTGAAATTTTACGCCTGAAGGGACAGAAAGTCGCCGCCAAACGCGGTGACCGCGAAACAGGTGAAGGGGCCGTGTTGGCAGCGACCAATGCAGCAGGAAGCTTCGGTGTTCTCTTGTCATTGAACTGCGAAACGGATTTTGTAGCGAAGAATGATGAATTCGTTGGCGTTGCACAAACATTGCTTGATTTGGCGTTGAACGCGAACTTGACTTCGAAGGAAGCTCTGATGGAGCAGACTTATCCTGGCGCGGGTTTTACCGTTGCTGAGAAAATCACGGAGCAAATTGGAAAGATTGGCGAGAAGATAGACGTGAGCGCATTCCAAACTTTAAGCGGAGGACAGGTTGCGGCATATATCCACCCTGGAAACCGATTGGCTACGTTGGTCGGATTCTCTACAGCTGTTGATGCTGAAGTGGGACGCGATGTAGCAATGCAAGCGGCAGCGATGGCTCCAGTAGCATTGGATGAGACGACGATTCCCGCAGACTTGATTGAGAAGGAGCGGGCCATTGGAAAAGAATTGGCCATTCAAGAAGGCAAGCCAGAAGAAATGGCAGAAAAGATTGCTGAAGGACGATTGAAGAAATGGTTCAAGGAAGCCACTTTGGTCAATCAACTGTTCATCAAGGACAACAAAGTCAGCGTCGCTCAATACGTAAAGTCGGGAAATGCAGATGCTGTGTTGACTGGATTTTGCCGCGAAGCATTGGATTAAAGTCTGTTAATGAGATTTAATGTTTGCAAGGGCTACCTTTGGGTGGCCCTTGCTGTTTTTGGTAGCTAAACATGCGAGGAATATTCAGATATTCGCATCACGCATGAAGTACAAACGCATTCTCCTGAAGTTAAGTGGTGAGGCCCTGATGGGAGCCAAGCAATTTGGAATTGATAACGATCGCCTGAAGCAATATGCGGAAGAGATCAAACAAATTGTAGAGTCCGGGGTTGAAGTGGCCATTGTCGTTGGTGGCGGAAACATTTTCCGAGGCGTGCAGGCCGCTGAAGGTGGAATGGAGCGTACCCAAGGAGACTACATGGGGATGTTGGCCACGGTCATCAACTCTATGGCTTTGCAGAGCGCGCTAGAGAGCTGCGGAGTGGACACCCGTCTACAGTCGGCCATTGAGTTGAAGCAAATCGCAGAGCCATTTATCCGGAGGCGGGCTGTTCGGCATTTGGAGAAGGGTCGCGTGGTTATTTTTGGAGGAGGAACGGGAAACCCATTCTTTACAACTGATTCAGCCGCGTCATTGCGCGCCATTGAAATTGATGCAGATGTCATCCTAAAGGGAACCCGTGTGGACGGTATCTATACTGCGGATCCTGAAAAGGACCCCAATGCCACACGCTATGACCGCATCACGTTCAGCGAGGTGTACGAGAAAGGTCTGAAGGTGATGGATATGACCGCGATTACGCTCTGCAATGAAAACAAATTGCCGATTGTCGTTTTCAATATGAATAAGGCCGGAAACCTCAAGCGCATTGTTTCTGGTGAGGATGTGGGTACTTTGGTGGACCTTTAAACCTAGGAACTGATGACCGAGGAAATTGAAATGGCATTGGAAATGGCACGTGAGGCCATGGACAAGGCGATTAAGCACATGGAAAGCGAATTAACCAAGGTGCGCGCGGGCAAGGCGCATCCAGCCATGTTGGACAGCGTTAAAGTGGAGTATTATGGTACTACAACCCCGCTGAGCCAAGTGGCCAATGTCAATTCGACGGATGCTAGAACTCTGACGGTTCAGGCTTGGGAGAAATCAATGCTCGACCCCATTGCAACGGCTATTATCAATGCGAATTTGGGCCTCAACCCGATGAACAATGGGGAATCTATTTTAATCAACATCCCGGCATTGACAGAGGAACGTCGGCGTGAATTAACGAAACGCGCGAGGGCTGAAGGAGAGCATGCGCGTGTGGGAATTCGCAACGCCCGGAAAGATGCCAATGACTTTATGAAATCTGCCAAAGCAGACGGTCTAAGTGAAGATTTAACCAAAGACGGTGAAGCACAAATTCAAGCGGTGACCGATAGCTACGTGAAGCAAATTGACACCGTCTTAGCCGCGAAGGAAGTGGATATCATGACGGTTTAAGACCGGAATTCGCCGGCTTTGATCCGGGCTTCTTCGTCAGATTGGACCAAGGAGTCCAAGTTGGGGTTGGACACCCAATCCACATTTTGCAATGCGTGCTCTACCACATTTGTCAGCTGAATAAAGGTGATTTCATCCGCTAAAAACCGAGCGACCGCCACCTCGTTTGCAGCATTTAAGATGGCAGGAGCATTTCCGCCCTTATGTCCAACCTCAAATGCCAAAGCCAAATTTCGAAAGGCATCCATATCGGGCTTTTCAAAAGTGAGGTGCGGGTAGTTCAAGAAATCGAAGCGTTCTAAATCATTGGCGAGTCGTCGCGGATAACCAAGCGCGTAAAGGATGGGTAATTTCATATCAGGCAAGCCCATTTGTGCTTTGATAGATCCGTCTTGAAACTGGACGCAACTATGAATAATGCTTTGGGGGTGCACGACGACTTCTACCTGCTCCATCTTCAAATCAAACAACCACTTCGCTTCGATGACTTCCAGGCCCTTGTTCATCATGGACGCGCTATCGATGGTGATTTTCGCCCCCATGGACCAATTGGGATGCTGCAGGGCCTGGGCCTTGGTTACATTTAAAAGTTCGGCGCGACTTTTTCCACGAAACGGCCCCCCTGAAGCGGTAAGGATGATTTTTTCAATGGGATTGAGGAGTTCTCCAGCCAAGCATTGATAAATCGCACTGTGTTCGGAATCAACCGGGTGAATATCGACTCCCGCAGCCCTTGCTTCGGCCATCACCAAAGCCCCAGCGACGACGAGGGTTTCTTTGTTGGCCAATGCAATGGGCTTTCCAGCGCGAATTGCGCGAAGGGTTGGCCGCAATCCGGCGGCTCCAACAAGAGCGGTGAGGACCATATCAATGCCCTCCATTTCTACGACTTGCTCCAAGGCTTCTGCCCCGCCATAGACCTTGATGCCATCATCAAACAAGGCGTCCTTCACCTCTTTCAGTTTCGCTAAATCACCAATCACAACGGTGTTGGGTTGAAACTCCTTGGATTGCTGAATCAGCAGCGCTGCGTTTTGGTGAGCGGTGAGAACTTCAACATGCAAATGTTCCCTTTGTTCTCGAATGACCTCCAAAGCTTGGGTGCCAATAGATCCAGTGCTGCCTAAAATCGCAATACCACGCGTATGTTGATCGTCCTGTGTCACAGAAAACCGAGTTCTAGTTTGGCCTCTTCGCTCATTAAATCTTGCGTCCACGGCGGATCAAACACGATGTTGACCTTTGCTCCGGTCGCACCTTCAATTCCAGCAACCTTGTCTTCAACCTCAACAGGCAGGCTTTCAGCCACGGGGCAATTGGGCGATGTCAACGTCATCTCCACATGAACGAATCCATCATCCGTTATTTTCACTTCGTAAATGAGGCCCAATTCATAAATATCAACGGGAATTTCCGGATCGTGAATGGTTTTCAGAACGGCGATCACAGTGGCTTGATTGAATGAAGCGGGCATAATGGATCAAGCTTTGGTAATGGATGTATACCATGCCTCCACTTCTTCTAGTGAGAGGGCCGGTAAAGTCAATTTGTTTTTCTTTCGGAATCCGTTCATCTTTTCACGCAACCCGGCGGGCGAGACAGCTGCGATTGCTTCGGGGGAATCAAAGCCAGCGGCCGTTAAATGCTCCGTCCAGTCGGTCGGAATGCCAAGATTTTCCAAGGCCTTTAAATCAGGGGCTGATTCAAAAACCTCAGGGCGCATTTGCGGGAAGAGCAAAACCTCCTGAATGGAAGTCTGGTTGGTCAGCATCATCACCAACCGGTCGATCCCAATTCCCACGCCACTGGTTGGGGGCATGCCGTATTCTAAAGCGCGAAGAAAATCTTGGTCGATGAACATGGCCTCATCGTCACCGCGGGCGCCCAATTTCAACTGCTCCTCAAGCCGCTCACGCTGATCAATCGGGTCATTCAGCTCGCTATAGGCGTTGGCGATTTCCGTGCCGTTGATCATGAGCTCAAATCGCTCAGTGTATTCAGGGTTATCGCGATGCAATTTGGTGAGCGGTGACATTTCGACGGGATAATCGATGATGAAGGTGGGCTGCACATAGTGGTGCTCACATTTTTCTCCGAACAACTCATCAATGAGCTTTCCCTTGCCCATGCTATCATCCGTGCTCATCCCAATCCGAATGCATTCAGCACGCAATTCAGCTTCATTTTTCCCATCGATATCCACCCCGGCATGCTCCAGGATAGCGTTGCGCATGGTCACACGCTTGAAAGGAGGGGTAAAATCAATTTCCTGACCTCCCAAAGTGGCTAGGGTTTTCCCGTGAACGGACTTGCAGACATCGGCGATGAGGTTTTCGATGATTTCCATCATCCAGGGGTAGTCTTTGTACGCGACATACAACTCCAGCATGGTGAACTCAGGGTTGTGGGTCCGGTCCATTCCTTCATTCCGGAAGTTGCGAGAGAATTCATACACTCCTTCAAATCCCCCAACGATGAGTCGCTTCAAGTACAGCTCAGGGGCAACGCGCAAGTAAAGCGGAATATCGAGAGCGTTGTGGTGTGTGCTGAATGGACGCGCAGCGGCCCCACCCGGGATGGCTTGCAAAATGGGCGTATCCACTTCCAACCAACCTTGTTGATCGAAGGACTCTCGCATGGTACGAATGATGCGCGAACGCGCTTCAAAAGTCTCCCGCACTTGGGGGTTGACCACCAAATCCACATAGCGCATCCGGTAACGCAATTCGGGATCTGCAAAGGCGTCGTGGACCTGGCCATTTTCATCCACCTTAACAGCGGGAAGTGGTTTCAGGGACTTGGATAGCACTTTCAGCTCTCGAACCAACACGCTTTGTTCGCCTGTTTGGGTGGTGAATGTTTCACCGGAGACGCCAATAAAATCACCACGATCCAATAGCTTTTTAAAAACCGTATTGTACAACGTCTTGTCCTCCCCCGGACACATCTCATCGCGGTTGAGGTACAACTGAAAAGTGCCTTCGCTATCCTGAAGCTCTGCGAACGAAGCTTTACCCATAATTCGACGGGTCATCAAGCGCCCAGCGAGGGTCACATGAAGACCGTTTTCGAACGATGATGTGAGTTGGCGTGAGCGGTGAGTCACACCAAAAGCCGCCGCCGGATAGGGCTCTATCCCGAGCTTGCGCAGTTCAACCAAGGATTCTCGGCGAATACGTTCTTGTTCCGTCAATTGCATGCGACAAAGGTACGTCGCGCTCGGGACTGAATGGTTTCTTCTTGGACGGGGAGTTGTAGGTTTGTAGCAGCAACTTTTCTCCATGAATACGATAAGAATATTTCGATGCAAACCCTTTGCGTTGTGGGTCCTATTGGTCTCAACAGGGCTCCAGCAAACTCATGCTCAATTCGCCGATAGCACCAACGCGATTGTCCCGCTGGTTTTATTGGCAGAAGCTCAAGTTTCGGTGGGTACAAGCTTTGATGACATTGCAAAGACGGATGCCCCGAAGGCCACAGCAATTTTATCCGCGAGCGAACTAGAGTCAACGGTTTCGGTTACGGATGCTTTGGAGTATGTCACAGGGGTGGATATTCGAAATCGTGGCGCTTGGGGGATACAAAGCGATGTGAGCATCCGCGGCGGTACGTTTGAACAGACAGCGTTGTTGGTCAATGGTATGCGCTGGAGCGCCCCTCACACGGGTCACCATCTAATGAACATTCCCATCGATCCAGAAGATTTGAGTCATGTTGAAGTGGTTCGAAGTGGTTCCGGAGCTATGGCCGGCGCAGGGGCTTTTGCCGGATCCATTCATTTGCGTACGAATACGCCCGTCGAAGAAACGGCTGCTTCAGCCTCGATTGAAGGGGGAAGTTTTGGATGGAATCGCCTTCGGTTGCATGCAGATATCGTAGATGGCGGATTTCGTCAACGAATCAGCCTCAGCCGTGCTCAAACCAATGGTCACATCTTAAACAGCGACGCGCAAATCACACGGGCCATGTGGAATGCCGATTGGTCCAATGGTCCTCATCGGTGGAATGGATTGGTCGCGCTGGAGGACAAAGCGTTCGGAGCTCAAAATTTTTATACATCGACGTATCCAGATCAGTTCGAGGTAACGAAAGCCGCGGTTGCTCAACTCAACTGGGAGACTCAGTCAGCGTCATGGAAGGCAAGTGCGGGGGCCCATGCGCGGTATCATCGCGATCGTTTTGAACTGTACAGGGAAGGTTCGGACTGGTATGAGCTGACGGATGATGGTTTTTATGTACGTCCGCCATTGGCGCCATCCACCCAAGCTGATACGGCTGGCGTTTACGCGCCAGGAGCATCATGGTACAAAGGGGCCAATCAGCATCGTTCCTTGACCGGAGCGGTGAACGCCAAATTCCAATGGTTTGGAGAACAAAGCACATGGACTACAGCGCTTGATGTCCGCGAAGAGGTCATCCAAAGCAATCGTTTGGGATCGACCCAACCAGGAGCGCCTGAGGTATTTCCGCTTGGAGATCGCCGCACGAATTTGGATGCATTCACGTCGTGGAAGTGGGTGAATTCGGGCAATAACATGGCTATTTCTGCAACCGCAGGAGTCAACGGAAACAGCCGCTTTGGATGGCGCGCACTGCCATCAGCTGACGTGAGATATCGTTTTGGTCAGGATGGGAATTGGGTAGCTTTTGCTTCTGCTGGTCGCTCTGTGCGTCACCCGTCATTTACTGAATTGTATTACACGGTGGGCGGAGCGATGGGAAGTGACTCCTTGAAGCCGGAATGGGCGGATCAAGCGGAAGTGGGTGTTCGCTGGTCCTCTGAGCCAAATGGATTTCGATATTGGATAATGGTAGAGGGGTCTGCTTTTGTTCGCCAAGGAGAAAATTTGATTGATTGGGTGAAATACCTTGGCTCAGAGGTTTACCAAGCCACCAATTTATCAGCGACAGAATTTAGAGGCGGAGACTTGGCGATGACAATCAAATCAATGAGCGGTCTTCTCCGAAGCGTTCGATTGTCCGGGACTTGGCTGGATGCCAATCGGGAATCAGAAGGGGCTGAATCCGTCTATGTGTTGAATTTCCTGAAGTACAAGTTGGATGCCGTGACCGAATGGAAACTTCCATCAGATGTGGGTTTGGCGATACGCTACAGCCATCAAGAGCGCAGGGACTCTAATGAGGTTCCGGGCACTCAGGTGCATTTATTGGGACTCACCTTGAAGCGTTCTTGGGGATCGGATTCGCACATTCATACTTCCTTCCGGGTGGAGAATGTTTTGGATCAGCAATACATGGATTTGGGGCAGGTTTTACAGCCTGGGATGCACTTCCGTTTGGGCCTTACCTTTGATATCCGGGGAATAAAACCCTCGTTTAACTGATTTTTCATGGAATTGATGCGTCGTTTGATTACCGAGTTCCCAGACCAAATGCGCGATGCGTGGAGTATCGTGGAGCGCTCTCCCATCGATTTTGGGGGATGGAAACCCACAGGGGCATTGGTGTTGGGTATGGGAGGCAGTGGGATTAGCGGGGTTATTGCCTCACGGATGTTGGCCGGAACGAGCCCTGTTCCCATTCAAGCCAATTCTGATTACAATGTTCCAGGCTGGGTCGGTTCTGACACGCTCGTGATCGCATGCAGCTATTCAGGAAATACTGAAGAGACGTTGATGGCATTGGACGCTGCTCACCAGCGCGGTGCTCGCATTGTGGCGATTACTTCTGGGGGACAACTATGGGACCGGGTCAAATCGAATGGTTGGTCCGCGGTACAGATCCCAGGCGGTCAGCCACCACGGTCTCAATTCGGGTATGCCTTTACCAGTGTTTTCCATGTGTTGTGCGCTGCCGGTTTGGCCTCCGATTCTCAGCGCACTTCTTTTGGAAGGGTCGGTGATTATTTGTCATCGAATCAAACCAACATCCTAGAACGGGCAGGATCTCTTGCTGATCTTTTGGAAGGCAAAGAGGCTTTATTGTACAGTGATGCAGCTCAAGAGGGGCTAATCATTCGGTGGAGGCAACAGCTGAACGAAAACAGCAAACTCCTGTGCAGCCACCATGTGTTTCCAGAGATGAATCACAATGAATTGGTGGGTTGGGAAGGAGCCGATGACCGGTATGTGGCCGTGGTGATTCAAACACCGGAAGATCATCCGCGAACCCGCGTTCGCATGGATGTTTGCATGGAAATATTCAGAGAGCAAGGAGCGGATGTTGTGGTGGTGGAAGGGGATGGGGATGATGCAATTTTGCGGTTCTTCGACTTGGTGCATCTCGGTGATTGGACCAGCTTATTGTTGGCTGAAAGATCGGAGACCAATCCGGTTGACATCCGCAACATTGACCGCTTGAAATCCGCCCTTTCGCAAATTCCACGATGACACGTCGCGTTCGATTTCAGGAGCTCGGTTCTTCTTCGTACGCACCGACATGGGCGATTCAGGAGGAATTGATGCAGGGGATCATTCAACGGAAAATAGCCCGAAGAAATGCGAACGTAGAGGGAGCTGAGGTGCCTGCAGATTCTGATTTGGCTCTTCCGGACAGTCACTTATTGTTCGTTGAGCACCCCCACGTGTTGACCTTGGGTAAAACAGGAAATGCAAGTCACGTGGTTGCCACAGAGGAACATTTGGCGCAATTGGGGGTTGAATATTTTCCCATCAATCGCGGAGGAGACATTACGTATCACGGACCCGGTCAGTTGGTCGGGTACCCCATTCTCGACTTGGAACAATTCTATACGGATATCGGAAAGTACATGAGGATGCTGGAAGAGGCGATCATTCTCACGTGCAGAGATTTTGGCGTTGAAACAGGAAGAATTGAGGGCTTGACAGGTGTTTGGGTGAACCCGGAATTGGGCTTGGGAGCTCGAAAAATAGCAGCTTTGGGAGTGAAGTGTTCTCGGTGGGTGACGATGCATGGCTTTGCCTTCAATGTCAACACCGATCTCCATTTTTTCGATCTCATTGTTCCTTGTGGCCTACAGGATAGGGGAGTCACTTCGCTTGCCAAGGAATGTGGACATCCCATTGAATTTGAAAAGGCTTCCGGATTGCTAAAGCAACACCTAAGCGACTTGTTTGAATGGAATTTGATTGAATAGGAAAATGATAAGGGTCTTTTACGGACATTCGTAAAAAAATTAAGTGATGCGTAAAATTCGGATTGTTTTGTGGTCGATTTTGGGGTTGGTGACGTTGTCCTATTTGACCAATCATGACTACATCTGGGGAGGCGTTCGCGAGACGTATTTCCGTGGTTGGAAAAACTCGAACATCGACGACCTGGAATTCCGAGATACGCGCACGTTGCACGCTTCTGCTCAACCAGCGCCGTGGCCCATGGATGTCGTTACGGGGGAAGCTCTTTCAGAAGAGGACCTGGCTTGGCATCAGGATTTCAAATCGGCGAGCATGTTGGTGATGCAACAAGACACGGTTTTGTATGAGCGCTATTGGAGAGGCCACGATTTATTGAGTTTGACCAACTCATTTTCGGCTTGCAAAACGGTGGTGGCCATGGCCATAGGCCTTGCATCGGATCAAGGCTTGATTGATTTGAACGCTCCATTGGCCCAATACTTACCTCGATTTGAAGGTGAAAATGGAATGGGCCTGACCGTTCAGGAGTTGCTTCAAATGCGCTCTCACATCCCCTTTGGAGAGAGCTATGATAGCCCATTCGGATTTATGGCCAAAGCGTATTATCGATCGGATATTCGAGAATTGGCTCAACCATATCGGGTGACGGACACACCGGGAGAGCGCTGGAAATACGAGGGAGGAAATACGATGTTGTTGGAGGAGACTTTGGCTAGCTTGGGCAAGGGCTCTTTGAGCGAATGGATTGAACGAGGTCTATGGCAGCCAATGGGTGCTGAACAGGATGCCTTTTGGGGACTGGACGCACCGGATGAAGAGGGCGGCGTGGAACGCTGTTTTGCTCAATTTTATGCCACCACTCGGGATTATGCGAGATTTGGAAAGCTGATCAATCACTCGGGCGTTTGGAACGGGGACACCCTGATCAGCCCAACATTCATGAGCCAATTGGTCACGCCCATTGCTGACTTGACAGAAGAATGCGACGCGACGCATTATGGATACCAAATTTGGTTGGGAAAAACATCTACGGGAGATTCGTTCAGTTGCATGGAGGGGCTGCGCGGTCAGATGGTGATTTCTGTTCCAGCCTTGGATTTGGTAGTTGTCCGAACGGGATACGATAAATTGAAAGCCAAGCGCGGGGAATTACCGAACGACATTTACCGATGCCTCGAAATGGGATTGCGGGTAGTGGAGAAGCGGGGATAGGACGACCATGAATTCTTGTGCCCCATGCGCAAAAGAATTGATCCTAGGAAAGCGAGATATGCGTTGCTTTGGTGGCACCTATTCTAAGACATGATTGCTATGAATCAACCTATTCGCTGCTTGGTCGTGGATGATGAAATGCCGGCTCGTCAGGCCATTTGCCGCCAAATAGAGAAGCATTGCCCTCACTTTCAAATTGTCCAAACAGCCAGTTCCGCTGCGGAAGCGTATCTCCTGATCCAAGAGCTGTCCCCTGAAGTGGTGTTTTTGGACGTCCGAATGCCCCATGAAACGGGTCTTCAGCTGTTGGATCGATTTGCGGAAAGGACGTTTTATGTGGTTTTTTGTACGACCTATCATGAGTACGCGGTGGAGGCTTTAAGGAAACAAGCGTTCGACTATTTGCTAAAACCGGTCGACGCAATGGACTTGAAGACGTGTGCTAAACGCATTACACACACTCTTCGGGTGGACCCTGATGCGGGGGATCAAAAAACCCCAGCTGGCGGAAAAAGAGTCGAACTCATCACATCAGGTCAACGTTACTTCATTCGCCACGCGGAGATCCTATATATCGAAGCATCAGGCAGTTACTCCACCCTTTACTTGCTTTCGGGCAAACGGATTACAGTGTCAAAGAACCTGAAGCGAGTTGAGGAGATGCTGAGTGATTCGCTTTTTTGTCGTGTCCATAATTCGTTTTTGGTCCGGCTGGCAGCTGTTCAATCGTATAGCCATCGAAGCGGCACATTGATTTTGCCAAACGGAAAGCAAGTTCCCATCGCTGTCCGAAAAAAGGAAGAAGTGAGGAAACGATTGGTCGGCTTAATGATTGGGGCAAATGAAGAGGAGCCTCTTCATGTTGCGGCTGAGCAACCGCAAGGGTTGTTGTCTTAGCCGTACAAAAACCTCAGGTTATGCCACGTATCTTTGCAGTGGATGAATCAACGCGAGGACATCAGGCAACTGAGCAAAGAGCAACTACATAAGGTGGTTGCAGAAATGGGAGAAAAGCCATTTCGAGCACGCCAATTGGAAGATTGGATTTGGACACATGCGGCCGGATCATTTGGCGAAATGTCGAATCTCTCGAAGTCCTTCAGAGGCCAACTGGAAGAGCGGTTTGATTTATCTCGGATCCGTTTATCGGAACAGCAAGTCAGCAGAGACGGAACCATCAAATGCGCTTTTGATGTGGGGGTGGGGAAAGTAGTTGAAGGAGTTTTGATTCCGACTACCAAGCGAATGACGGCGTGTATATCATCTCAAGTGGGATGTAGTTTAGCCTGCAAATTTTGCGCAACAGGCAAGCTAAAATTGTTGAAGAACCTGACGGCCGCAGAAATCTACGATCAAGTGGAAATGATCCGCGGATTGGCCATGGATCATTATGTCAAGCCCCTTTCCAACATTGTCTACATGGGCATGGGAGAGCCGCTTTTGAATTATTCAGCAGTGGTGGAGTCCATTGACCGGATCTGTGGTGAGCCGGGGTTGGCGATGTCGCCAAAACGAATCACCGTTAGTACGGCAGGAATTGGCAAGGCCATTAAACGCTTAGGGGACGATGAGGTCCGATTCAACTTAGCCCTCTCATTGCACGCCGCCAATGATGCCAAGCGGAACCACATCATGGCCATCAACGAGTCCAATAATTTGGAGGTGCTGGCGGATGCCGTTCGGTATTTCTACGAAAAAACAGGAACCCGTGTCACGTATGAGTACATCATCTTTGATGGGTTCAACGACCAGCTGAATGACGCCCGTGAGTTGGTTGAATTTTGCAAGCATGTTCCGTGCAAAGTGAACATCATTGAGTACAACCCCATTGATTCAGCGGAATTCCAGATGGCCAAAGCGGATCGCGTGGAGGATTTCGTTAAGTTACTAGAGGACTGCAACATCATTGTCAACTTGCGCCGCTCAAGGGGCAAGGACATCGACGCGGCCTGTGGTCAATTGGCCAACAAAAACACTCCGGCTCAAGCGAATTAATCAATCGAGTTTGAGGACAGCAAGGAAGGCACTTTGCGGAACCTCCACATTGCCCACTTGCCGCATGCGCTTCTTCCCTTTTTTCTGCTTTTCCAGCAGCTTCCGTTTCCGTGTGATGTCACCACCGTAACATTTTGCCGTGACATCTTTCCGGACCGGCTTGATGGTTTCCCTCGCAATGATCTTGGTACCGATGGCAGCCTGCAAAGCAATCATGAATTGCTGACGAGGTATTAATTCCTTCAGCTTAAGGCAAATACGCTTTCCTAAATCAAAAGCGTTGTCTTTGTGTATGAGCGCGCTCAGAGCATCGACGGGATCTCCGTTGAGCATGATGTCCAATTTGACGAGCTTGGATTCTTTGTATTCGTCGGGGAAGTAATCAAAGGACGCATACCCACGAGACACCGATTTGAGCTTGTCATAAAAATCGAAAACGATCTCGCCCAGCGGCATACTGAATGAAAGCTCCACTCGATCGGCGGTGAGGTAGACTTGATTTGAGAGCACGCCACGCTTGACAATGCAAAGGTTCATCACCTGTCCGATGTATTCGGATTTGGTAATGACTTGGGCCTTGATAAAAGGCTCCTCAACGTGCAACAATTGGTTGGGATCAGGGAGATCGGAGGGGTTGTTGACCACGAGCATTTCGCCGGTCTTGACGTAGGCGTGGTAGCTCACGTTCGGCACCGTGGTGATGACGGTCATCTCAAATTCGCGTTCCAAACGCTCTTGGATAATCTCCATGTGTAGCATTCCCAAAAACCCACACCGAAAACCAAACCCGAGCGCCAAAGAGGATTCCGGTTCAAATACCAATGAAGCATCATTCAATTGTAGCCTTTCCATTGAAGCCCTGAGCTCTTCGTAGTCTTCGGTGTCGACGGGGTATATTCCGGCGAAAACCATCGGCTTTACATCTTCGAATCCGCGGACAGCCTCTAAACAGGGATTGTTCTTGAGGGTGAGGGTGTCTCCAACCTTGACATCTTTGGCGTTTTTGATGCCGGAAATGATGTAGCCGACATTTCCTGCAGACAGCTCATTCCGAGGTTTTAAGTCCAACCCGAGGATGCCAATTTCGTCAGCGTGATATTCACTTTTTGTCGCGAAAAATTTGACCAAATCGCCTTTTTTAATTCGCCCATTGAGAATTCGGAAATAAGCGATGATCCCCCGAAAAGAGTTGTAGACACTATCAAAAACCATGGCCTGAAAAGGAGCGTCTGGGTCGCCTTTTGGGGGCTTAATTCTTGCGACAACCGCCTCCAAAATCTCGGGCACCCCCATCCCAGATTTTCCGCTCGCGGGAATAATGTCTTCCAGGGAACAACCAATCAGATCGACAATTTGATCGCTTACGACCTCCGGATCGGCAGAATCCAGATCCATTTTGTTCAGGACTGGAATGATTTCCAAGCCGTGATCTAAGGCTAAATAAAGATTTGAGATGGTTTGCGCCTCAATTCCTTGTGTAGCGTCTACAATCAACAAAGCGCCTTCGCAAGCCGCAATTGATCGGGACACTTCATAGCTGAAATCAACATGTCCCGGCGTGTCGATTAAATTGAAAATGTAGGATTGACCGTCTTTAGCCGTGTACTCCATTTGAATAGCATGGCTCTTGATGGTGATTCCCCGTTCCCGCTCAATGTCCATGTCATCTAAGGTCTGCTCTTGCAATTCGCGGTCGGAAATGGTCCCCGTCAGGTGGAGAAGCCGATCTGCCAAGGTGCTTTTACCGTGGTCGATGTGGGCAATAATGCAAAAGTTCCGGGTGCGTTCCATTCGTTCTTAATGTCGAGCGAAAATACACCCGAACCTGCTGTATTTGAACCGATAATTCGAGCGATTTCCCAATGAGCAATGAGTTGCATTATATTTACACTCTACACGGGGTTTTTTTGATCATGAATTAACGTCAAAAAGCACGTCGTATACCGCCAAACTGAAATCCTGAGTTCATGAGTCGTTATCTTTTTCTGACCTTCATTATTGCCCTGACATATGCTCCTTTATCATGGGGCCAAAATGTGATCGAGGAGACACCTCCTTCATTGGAGTTGGCATCAGAATCTGCATCGGACGTCATCAATCGGTATGGTTCGTTCAAAGGCGCAGTCTTGAATATGACGCGTGAAGAATGGGAGGTTATGCGCGCATGGGATGAGTTTAAAGAACAGGATGCGCGGGCTATTCTGCATGAAGACAAAGTGAAATGGGAGGCTGAGAACACTGAATTGACTGAGGACCGGGCAAAAATGCGTCAAGCCAACACAGGGGGATGCGATTGTTGGATTGAACCAGACAACTCCTACGAGCAAATCACCACGTTTGACTGGGATTATTCGGATGGAGCTGGGGTCAATGTTGATTGTTCAGTCGGGCCGTTGGATTTGGGTTGGACGTTTGATTTTTACGGTGAAGAATACAGCGCCTTTTATATCAATTCGAAGGGCTCTATTTCTTTTGGTGATTACATCATCGACTGGACCCCAGAGGAATTCCCCAATACGGTGGAAGAAACTGCACAAGTAGCCGGTTTCTGGGCAGACGCGGATTACCGAGCTTCAGGGAATATTTACTATAAAATTGCCAGCGAAGCGCTTTACGTGAACTTTGTGAATGTCGGTTACTACAACAACCACGATGAATTGATCAACTCTTATCAGATCATCATTACACCTACGGATGGGGTGATTTTACCGGACGGATCGAACACGCAAATGTGCTATCTCGATATGAACTGGGCTCACGGGGACGTGAGTGGTTCAGGGGGATGCTGTGGAGCCAGTCCCGCAACCGTCGGTTTGGATGATGCGCCGATTACGGGAGACCACCTGCAGTATGGACGATTTAACACATTGACCGATGACTACAACGGGCCCTATGGTGCTGATGCGGAGAATGAAGACGGGGTGAATTGGTTGGACTATAAAGTCTTCAACATGGACGCAGCGGTGACATCGGGTAACACACCTCCACTGCCGTCGAACAATTTGGGCTGTGACACCATTTTTTTATGCCAAGGCAACGAATTCGAAGTGGACCTAAGCTTCCTTGCGCCGGAAAGTGATCAGACAATCACGATGGATGTCACAGACGCGCCGGGCTGGACCTACTCAACGACGGATGGCCCAACAGGTAGTGTCACGGGTGTTTTCGTGGGCGAAGCCTTGAACTTAGGTATCCATGAAATCACCATCAACGCTACGGATGATGGTTCGCCCGTGCAAACCACCACCATCATATTCATCGTAGAAGTCTTGGATATTGTCATGCCAGAGTTAACCGTTGAAGGCCTTGCAAGTATCTGCGCAGGAGGAGAGTCGATCGTGACTGCGACGGGTGATTTTGATAACATCGTGTGGTCCAATGGAAACACAGGATCGACCAATACGTACACGTATGGAGGAAACTTCTTTGTAACGGGCCAGTTGGCTCAATGCGAAACGGTGGAATACTTCTTCATTGATGTTTCTCCGTATTATTTACCGGACATCATCGTGGATCCACCGGCGGTTTGCCAAGGCCAGACGGCCATGGTGGAAGTGGATCCGGAAGAACAGTTGGAGTATGTTGCCTACCAGTGGGATGCGGATTGGAATGGATTGGGAGGCACGGTGGTTGCTGATAATGGTGCTTCAGCGGAGTTGACTGCAGGGACTTATCGCCTTTTGGTGACCAATGAAGACGGCTGCCAAGGACAACGGGTCTTCATCATTGAAACCATTGGATCTTATATCCCTGAAGTGGTCATCGAGCCCTATTGTGATGGCATTCCAGATGTGGTGGTTTTTGAGGGGGGATATTCAAGTCCGGACGAAGGGGCTTTGCTGATTTACATGAGTTCAAACGAGGAATTGGGATGGGGTGGGAGTTATTTGCAGCTAACCATCAACGGGGATGCGGCAAACAGTCAGATCCTCACATCTTCAAGCTCCTTTCAGCAACACTCGTCTGACATTTCAGCTGGAGACGAAATTGAAATAATTTTTGTCTCTGACGCTTCGGTTGACCCGGATGTTTTGTCCGTTTCGATCTACAACTGTGGCTTCTTAAATGCCACCCTCATCAGTGACTTGGTTCCGGGAATTATCTATAGCGGCCCAGCTGAGTGCAACGCTGAGCCTGCCATCGGAACGTGGAGTTGTCTTTCAGGCCCTCTACCTTGGTCATTCTCTGGAACGGAAGAGTTTGACACCGAATTCTATCCGACCCAGTATGGGTTATATGAAATTTGTTTCTTGGAGGAGGTATGCCAAACGGACTACTGCTACGATATCGAAATCACAGAAACACCAGAAGTGGGATTGGTGACAGCCAATGATTTGTTGTGCGATGGAGATGATGCTACGGTGTACGCAGACATCATTGATATTGGAGGTACAGCAGGCATCAATTGGTCTGCCCCAGGAACGGATGACGTGACGCAAAACACGTTTAGTTTTTCGAATACCACTACGTACAACGTTTCTGTCACCGTAACCAATGGTTGTGGATCGGCTTCCGCATCGCTTCAGTTGTATTCTCAATACACTCCAAACCCCTCCTTGGAGGACGAAAGCTTATGTGAAGGAGGAACGGTATACCTCGACCCCACAAGTCCGGACACCCCAGATTTGGAGTTTGAGTGGTATATCGATGGCGGCCTAATCCCAGGAGAAATTGCTGAAGAATACACGGCGGTTGAAACGGGCGAGTATTGTGTTGAAGTTTCCAACCAATGTGGCCAGGGTGAGGCTTGTGCCATCATCTCGATTGTGGGAGATATCCCACCTCCATTGGAGAGCATGACCATCGACTGTTTGGGGGATGGGATGGCATCAATCATTCCGGATTTACCGGAAGGCTACACGGTGGTTTGGCCCGATGGTTCTACAGACACTAACTGGGAAGTAGCAGACGCAAGTGAATACGATGGTCAGGAAATTTGCATGAGTTTCACGGATCCATTTGGTTGCGAGACCAACTCAGTCTGCACTTACTTGTACATCGGTTTGCCTCCAACGATTGAAGCAGAACCGACGCTGATTGACGACGATGGAAACCCATTTGTTTTAACCATGTGCCCCGAAGTGGAGTACGACTTCGACCTCAGTGCTCAGACGTACAATGGAGTTAGCTGGGTTGACGGTGCGGGGGAATACGAATGGTGGGTCGAATGCAACGGAGAAAACATTTATTTCGAAGACCCCGTAGATGATTTAGCCGTTGTAAGCTCGATGTTACCGATGGATTGTTGGGCCCAGGGCATTGTGTTGGTGGGCTCAGCGATCAATCCGTGCGCGGTTGGAGGAATTCGTCACGAATGGGAAGTCTTAATTGATTGGTGTGAGCTGCTTATCCCCAATGTCTTCACTCCGGAATATGGAGATGACATGAATGAGTCGTTCTTTATTGAAGGCTTGGAGGTTTATGACGATGTATACATGCGGGTATATAACCGTTGGGGCCAGCAGGTTTATTGGAGTAATAACTATAAAAACGAAGATGCGTGGCGCCCGGACAATGGTGAGACAGGCACATTTTATTACACCATGGTCTTGCCGAATCAAAAGATTCATACAGGTCACGTCACGATTTTGCGCTGAGGACTATCGCATTGGCAAAGAGCAAAACGCATTATTCATGTTCAGCCTGCGGCCAAGAGTCGGTGCAGTGGGCAGGAAAATGTTCAGGTTGTAAATCCTGGAATACGTTAGAAGCATTCACGGTAAGCGCTGCGCCTGTGGTGCATGAACGACGGAGCAACACAGGGTTACTGCAAGCGCAGGCCATGCCGTTGGTAGATGTGGAGGTGCTGGACATTCAAAGGATGTCCTCAGGTGATCATGAATTGGATCGGGTGTTGGGTGGTGGCGTTGTTCCTGGTGGCGTGGTGCTCTTAGGGGGTGAACCGGGAATTGGCAAATCGACTTTGATGCTCCAAGCGGTGTTGAACATGGCCGCTGCCAGTCCACGGGTTTTGTATGTGGGAGGGGAAGAGAGCCCGGAACAAGTGCGTATGAGGGCGGAACGTTTGGGACATGTCCCTCCGAACCTATTCATCCTTGCCGAAACGAATGTGCAGGAAATCCTCAAGGAATTGGAAAAAAACCGACCCACCGCGGTCGTGATTGATTCTGTTCAAACCCTGTATTTACCAGAAATTGAATCGGCTCCAGGATCTGTCTCGCAAATCCGCGAATCCGCTTCGGCATTGACTCGATTCGCGAAACAACATCATGTTCCGTTGTTCTTTATTGGACACATCACCAAGGAAGGGTCATTGGCGGGCCCAAAGGTGCTAGAGCACATGGTGGACGTGGTCTTGCAGTTTGAAGGGGAACGGCACCATGCCTATCGGATGTTGCGCGCTATCAAGAATCGCTTTGGGACGACAGCAGAGCTTGGGCTGTATGAAATGCAGGGAACAGGGTTGCAGGCAGTGGATCACCCCTCGGACGCATTGTTGGGACAAAAATCAGGGGAAGATGGGTTGAGTGGCACGGCAATTTCGGCCGCGGTAGAAGGAGTTCGCCCCATGTTGGTGGAAGTGCAAGCCCTTGTGAGTACAGCGGTTTATGGAACCCCACAACGTTCAGGGACGGGATTTGATTTACGTCGACTGAATATGTTATTGGCGGTTTTAGAGAAACGCTGTGGTTTCAAACTGGCCTCCAAGGATGTGTTTTTGAATATGGCCGGAGGGTTACGGATCCAAGATCCAGCATTGGACTTAGCGGTTGTCGCTGCCATTTTGAGCAGTGCACTGGATGTGCCTTTGCCTTGGGGAACTGTTTTTGCCGGTGAAGTGGGCTTAACAGGAGAAATTCGCCCGGTTCCGCGGTTGACGCAACGGATTTCGGAAGCATCTCGAATGGGGATGAAGCGTCTGTTTCACAGTGCTCATGCGCGAAACGTTAAAGCCCCTGAAGGCAGTTCACTGGAACTGATCCCGGTGCAGCAAGTCAGTGACTTGCACGGGCGTTTGTTTTGAAGGTTTCAGCTTTTCCCCGCGATGACAACCACGAACTCCCCTCTGGGGTCATGCAATTGGAAATGTTCTAGGACAGACTGAACCGTGCCTCTCACGGTTTCTTCATGCAATTTGCTGATTTCGCGAGAGCATGAAACAGGGCGATCGGCCCCACAATAGTCCATCAATTCGGTCAGTAATTTGACCATGCGATGGGGTGATTCGTATAGCACCCATGTCCTTTCCTCTTCGGCCATCTGCCCCAGCCTTTTTTGTCTGCCTTTTTTGTGTGGCAGAAAACCTTCAAAGACAAACCGATCGCATGGAATTCCAGAGACCACCAATGCGGGGACAAAAGCGGTTGGACCGGGCAGGCACACAACGGGGAGGTTCAGCTGGGCAACTTCACGAACCAACAAAAAACCAGGATCTGAGATGCCGGGGGTTCCCGCATCCGAACAGAGCGCTAGACGTTTCCCTGCTTGGAGCAACTGAACCAAACCTTCCACAGCGCGGTGTTCATTGTGCTGATGAAAGGCCTTGAGCGGCGTGTCGATTTCGAAATGCCGCATCAATTTGCCTGTTGTGCGGGTGTCCTCAGCTAAGACCAAATCAACACCCCGAAGGACTTCGATCGCACGGGGAGAAAAGTCTCCCAAATTCCCGAGCGGAGTCGGAACCAAAAACAGTTCACCTCCAACGAGACGGAGTGGTTTGTCTCTTTGCATTAGGTAAAGAGGCGTCGCGTGAGTTGCAGAAATTGAAAAGGGCCTCCAGATTCGTCTTCCCAGTCAATGCTTCCCTCTACGCGAGAATGAATTAACTGCACAGCTTCGGCATGACTGGCGCATCCATCCACTTCATCACATGTCTTCAAAAAAGCATCCATGTTCCCTTCGAACAAAACCGCAGCATAACGAACGCGGTCATTGATACTGAAGGCCGATTGCAGCTGATCCAAAGGGGCTTCGCTTAATTTTTCGGCCAGAGAAGGCCCAGAACCATTGACTTCCTGCGCAGATTCAGTTTGTGCGATAGCCGTGTCCACCGTTTCATTGGTTGGGCGAGGTTGGGAAATAGGCGCTTCAACAGCAAGGGGGATGGCCTGCGTGTATTCTTCAGGCTTTTGAGCAAGGAATTCGAGGATAATCACCGCGTTTTGCGCTTCCTGTAAAGCCGTTAGCACATGCTCCGTTTGTTCAGATGAAAATTCGTCTTGAAGCAACGCCAAGGCCTGATGGAGAGCCGAAATAGCGTGCGATTTTTTTTCAGTGATTTGCTGTTCGATGGTTGCAGAAGTCATGGGCTCAAAGATAAGCGGGCAAAAGTTGAAGGCTAGTGACGATTGAAAAGCGACCGGAGGAGATCTTTTTCAAGTTGAAAGTTGGACTTGCGATGTTCGCGTTGTGCTTTTCTATCCCAGCTGTATTTGGGCTCATCCACGGTTCCCCCCATGGCAATGAAGAATTGATGTCCTAATCCATCGTCTTCAATTTTTCCAAATTCATCTTCTCTTGAATTTCGGAGGTCTCGCATCGCAAATCCTACACTGTAGTCGATGGCACCGTCAAAGCGGTAGACTCCATTCAAGGAGATATTCATGGCAGATGATCGAATTTGAATATCCGGAACATGGACGCTTTGATTTGAGATATATACGGGAGACTCGAGCGGTTCAAATGCAACAAGCGCGAGACGTTCGGCTAAATCGTCTGGGTCGACCAACGGGGCCATCATCCGGTTTTCACGCAAATAGTTTGCCATGTTTTCGAAGGCTTCCAACTGCCGAAGTTCACCGTTTGCAATCTTCACTGTGGCCAGCATTTCGAATGTTTGTGGTTGCCAAGCGACGGTATGATTCCAGTCGAATTTTAGAGATCCGGAGACGGAAATTTCACCTTGTAGATGTTCTGATCGCAGGGTGCTTTGATTAAAATTGCTGAAGGATTGAAACAAGAGGGGAAGGTCACAATGGTCTATGACAGGGTGCCATTCGATGGTCGCCTGATTGGAGGCTGGAAGGAACAGGACTTGTCCATCGCCAGCAAGAGTTCCTCCGAGGGTCTTGCTTCGGAATCGCTTCAACCTCCAACTGAGCGCCGTCAAGCTCCCTTCAGCATCCACATCATCGATGGTCCAGCCCCCTGAATGAACCCGATCCGCAGTAAGATTCCATTGAATTTTACTTCCTCGAGGCAACAAGAGCGAGGTTAAAGCAATGACGCTTGTGTCGGATGACGCTGGCAGCTGCCATTCTTCGGCATGGATTGCGATGGACGCGCGAATCGGGTCGCCAGTTTGGTAAAGCAGAGGATCTTCCCAATTCAAAGAACCCGTGCAGGGATTGTTGTTCCACGTGACATCGAATTTCTGGACTTCTAAAACATGGGCGGAGATGAGCCCAGTAGCTTCCATTTTCCACGGCTTTTTAGCCCATTGGCCCATCCATTCATGTGCCGCCCAAGATCCATTCGCGCTCCAAATTCCACGTCCATTTCGCTCCACAGTCCCGTCCCAAGTGCCCCACCCCGATTCAGGCCATCCTTCGACCAGCTCGTTTTGGAGTAAATCCTGCATCTCAAAATCCAATTCTCCCTTTCCTGTTGCGATTAAGGAACCGGACATGGGATTGAACCCTTCTACCTTGCCGGACCACTTTATTCCAGGCGAGACGATGCGAAGCGTAGGGAAATCGATGCGCCAATTCGCCGCTTCGTGTTTGACCCAAATAGCTGCTTCACCGGTTCCGGCCAAAGGCTCCGCTGCAGTTTTCTCCCATTCGATGCTCCAATCCATGGAATTCAACTCTGTCTTGGCTCGGAAAACCCCATGGTCATAGGATACATCGCCGGAACCAATGGCATTGGTCTTCAATGTATTCCAAGGAGGCGGCAAATCTATCCAGGGGGCCAATTCCATCACGGGAAGCTGGGAAAAGGTTCCTGCACAGGCCCATCCATCATCGTCCAGTTGAATGTCCCCGTTCCACGTGGCATCCATCCATTGACATTCAGACAAATCGGCCTGTAGAAACCCTGTCTCCATGTCCCATGTCCCATGCATAGCCAATGAAAATTTGGGCACTGACTTCTCAAAGGAAGCGAATTCTAGTTCTTGGACGGAACCTTCAATCGAATAGGTTAAAAACGGGGCCTTCCACGTTCCGGAGATGCTTGCTTCTGGGACAAACACCTTTGTGCCATCAACCTCAATCTTGCACCGGTTCAAGCTCAGCCTTTCGATGGCGAAATTCGCTCCGCTTTCTTCAGAGCCCCCCTCCTTCCAGAAGGCCGTGTTCCAATCGCCTTGTGCATTTGAACGAACCATCAATTCAGCGTCAGAAATGGTGACGGCTTTCAGCTGGTATTCACCTTGAAGTAGATGCCAGGCGCTGCAGCGCAATTGAATTTCATTGGCGCGGAGCAATGTATCGTTGCTCGTACCGGTAGACCCCATCAACCAAATATGGTCCAATCGAAGACTCACATAAGGAAAGTCAGACCAAAGATCGAGGGTGACCTGTTCGATATGAGCATCTGTTTGCAATTGCGCGGCCAGAGCTTTCAGCACCGCGGCCTCGGTTTCATCTTCATGGCTGTTTAGCCAGATTAATCCACCAGCAACCACGAAGATGATCAACGATAAAAGGGTGACCAGAATACGTATTATGAGCTTCTTCATGATTGGCAACTCGAAACTAAAGAATGCAACGGTTGGAGATTCGGTTTCATTGCATTGATGTACACAGTTTGACGTGGAAGACCCATCTTTGTAGCATGAAAAAACGCACGTTCATCAAATTGGCTGGCACGGCCAGCGCAGGGCTTTTTTTGGCTCCATTGGCGGGCTGTAAAAATGAAGATGCGCCATCATTGGCGCCGAGCAATCGGCCCGCTTTATTTGAGCAGGAACCTTTGGGGTTTGCTTTGGATGCGTTGGATCCGGCAATTGATGCGATGACCATGGAGATCCATTACGGCAAGCATCATGCCGGATATGTGACGAAGTTGAATAGAGCTATGCGTGCAGCAGGAGTGATTCATGAAGGAAAATCACTAGAGGAATTGCTTTTCTCCATTGGTCCGGATGATACCGCTTTGAGAAACAATGGAGGAGGTCACTACAACCACACGTTGTATTGGCGCACGCTCCAGCCGGGCGGAGCCCCAGAGCCTGAAGGCGATTTAAAAGATGAATTGGAGGAAACCTTCGGCTCAATTGAAGCCTTTCAAGCGGTATTTTCGACTGCAGCGGCGAAACGATTTGGGAGTGGTTGGGCTTGGTTGATGCGCGATATGGAAGGCAAATTAGCAGTGACCAGCACGCCGAATCAAGACAATCCTATCATGGCTAAAATCTCAGAGAATCGAGGGATCCCACTATTGGGGATCGATGTTTGGGAGCATGCCTACTACCTTCAGTATCAAAATCGCCGCAAAGATTACATCGCGGCATTTATGCAACAGATCAATTGGGACGTGGTGGCATCGAACGATAGGCTTGAGATAGGTCAGCTTCCTATCTGAACCAATTCACCCATCGGCGTGAGCCCACCTTTCATAATCAACTGCCGAAACGCGGCATTGTTTTTCGGTGAGAGAACATAGCTTTCGCTTTCAAGGTCGGAAACCGGAATGGTTGAGATTTCGGCAGCAAGGACCTCCTTCCAAACTGCAATGGCTTTTTCATCCGTGGCGTCGAATTGGTACAGGAATACCCGGTTTTTTTTACGTTTGGCGAGCAAAACTTCCACGCGGCCATTTTCGGAAGTTTGGTTCAAAACGAGGTAACCATGAAATCTGCGGAGCAAAGTGCCTTCGCCTATGAGAATGGGATCGATTCCGGCATCAGAGGAATTGAATCCACCTGCTTCAATGGTGTAAACGTCCCCTCCAGCATCTTCCCATTGTCCGTGCCAAGCTTTTGGAAACGCGGGCAAATTCCTTCTGTGCAGTGGGACAGGTTCCGTGAACGTAACATCAGAGCATGCGGTTCCGAGGAGAAGGACTGCGCAAACCCAAAGGGTATGGGATGTTTTCATGGAGGAAATCATGTTGAGATTACTTCTTTATAGTAAAAAGCGCCGCCAGAGTCACTCTTATAACCAGATCCACGCTGCTAATCCTACGATAAGACAATAAATAGCGAATGTGTTAAGGCTATTGCGGCGAACCAACTTAATCATCCATAAGCAGGCGAGCCAACCACTCACAAAAGCGGCTCCTGACCCGAGGGCGTATGCGGTCCAAGAAACGGTTTGTTCTACCGTAGAAGCAGGTTCAGAGATTAAGCTGAACACCTCTAAGGCAGTCGCGCCAAGAATAACGGGGAGAGCCATTAAAAAGCTAAACTTTGCAGCTTCTTCTCGTGAAACCCCCAAGGCTATGGCCATGCCGATGGTCGACCCCGAGCGGCTCACACCTGGAAGAATGGCAAATGCTTGGGCTAACCCGATGATGCCTGCTTTGGACCCATTTAGGGGGCGTATTTTTCCGCTGGCCCGTTCGGATAGAAACAAAATGAGGGCGGTTAAGCATAACATCATGCCGACTCGATGAGGCTGATTGATGAAGGCTCCTTCCAAAGCATCTCTTAGGGTGAATGCGATCAAGGCCGCGGGAATGGCCGACAGGATAATCCAACCGACGTATTTCCGGGAGTCGGTAGAATTAGCAGATTTGGGGCGCAATAAGCCAGTCAATAAATGCAGGATGTCTTTTCGAAAAACAACCAAGGTGCTGCAAGCGGTTGCGCCATGCACCAAAACACTGAATGTCAAATCCACATCAGCCAATCCAAACACGTGTTTCCCCAATTCTAAATGACCTGAGCTGCTTACGGGCAGAAATTCCGTAAGCCCCTGGACGATACCAAGGACGATGGCTTCCCACTCGCTCATCGGCCTTTAAGAATGGCGTAGAATATGGCTCCATATCCGGTCAGAACCACGATGGGAGCCAACGTGATTCGGCGGAAATTGAAAATGGCCTCACTGAATACATTGGGGTCTTCAGACTTGCCGCCGGACATCAGAATGTATCCGACAATCAAAATGGCCAGCCCAATCACTAGCCATTGATAGTTCGATCGTTGAAAAGCAAATCCATCAGGGGACTCGGGGGCGTTTTTCTGGCTCATGGCTCAAATTTAATGCAAGGTGTCCAAGCGTTTGCGTAGAAAACGATTTACTGCAATGGCAGTTGAAATCACACCTAGAAACGCTCCGAGAAAGAGGAGAATTCCCCATAACACAGCCAAAATGGTCGGGGTGAAGACCTCCAACAGGGACGCATTTTGAATTTTCATTCCAGACAGAATTCCATTGATCGCTGCGAACGCTAAGCTTCCTGAAATCAAACCAAAAACCAACCCTTGTTTGATAAAGGGGAGCCGTATGGCGCTTGGGTGTGCCCCGACAAGTTGCATGGTTTTGATGGTAAACCTTCGCGCATAAACGGTCAAACGAATCGTGTTGTTGATCAGTGCGATGGCGGCTATGAGAAAAAGCAGTGCCAATCCGATGAGCGGCCATAGCAAGCGTTGAATAGCATCTTCAATTTGCTTCAATAAACCGGCTTGCCACACGACTTCAGCGATACCTGGGATTTCTTCCATGCGTCGGACGGCCTCGCTCAATTCTTTCGTGGTGCTCCACGCGGGTTTCATTTTGATGTCCATGACATCGACCAGGGGGACATAGCCGAGAAAATCAATAAAGGATTCTCCCAATTCCATTTCCAACTCTTCACTGGCTTTTGCCGCGTCCATGTAGTGGACTTCCTCTACGCTTGAATCGGTCCTCAATGTTTCCCGAGCATGCTCCAAAAGGCTGGCGTCGAGGTCACGCTGAAAGAAGACCTGCACCCGGGCCTCCTGGCGCAATTGCTTTTCCCATTGCGCCCCTAAAAAGGCCATTATCAGCAAGAGACCGATCATCAATAGAGTCAGCGTCATGCCGACGGTCGTAGTAATGGCAGTCGTAAAATGAGAACCAGAAAAACGATTTTCTGAAGATTTGGAGCGCGACATGGAATAAGAATCGTGTTCCAAAGATGCGATGGGAAAGTCTAATCTTTTGCATATCGTGCTGTATGCCGCTGATTATGCTGAAAGCCACTAGTTTAGAATCAATATAAATAACGTATCTTTGAAGTTCAGAACAAAAGAGGATTCGATGATTACAGTCAATGAAGGCGCACGCGATCAGGTGCAGAAATTATTGCAAGAAGAAGGCCGCCCAGCCGGAAGCTTTGTGCGGGTGGGCGTGAAAGGAGGGGGTTGCTCGGGCTTGATGTATGAGATGGACTTTGATCACGTCATGAAGGATGGTGATCAAACCTTTGAAGACAAAGGGATCCAGATTGTCGTTGATAAGAAGAGTTATTTGTATCTCCTTGGAACGGAGCTGCAATACAGTGGTGGGCTGAACGGAAAGGGCTTTGAGTTTTTTAACCCCAACGCCAATCGGACATGTGGCTGTGGTGAGAGCTTTTCACTTTGAGGTTGATTTAGGATTCTTTTCTAAGGAGCAGAAAGATGGCATACGACGGCAAAGACAAAGTATTGGAGGAGGTGACGGCCAAGGCATATGAATTTGGGTTCACCACCGATATTGAGTCCGATAAAGCTCCAGCAGGATTGAATGAGGACATCATTCGCATGATCTCGGCAAAGAAGAACGAGCCCGATTGGATGTTGAAGACGCGTTTGGAGGCATTTGAGGTGTGGAAAACAATGGAGGAGCCAGAGTGGCCTCACCTGAGCTACACCCAGCCGGACTACCAGGCCATGAGCTATTATGCTGCCCCAAAGCAAAAGAAAAAACTCAATTCATTGGATGAGGTAGACCCAGAGTTGCTTCGAACCATGGATAAGTTGGGCATTTCAATGGAAGAGCAGAAACGTCTTTCTGGAGTTGCCGTAGACTTTGTAATGGATTCGGTGTCGGTTGCGACGTCCTTTAAAGCGAAGTTGGGCGAGCTCGGAATCATTTTCTGTTCTATGAGTGATGCTGTGCAGGAGCATCCGGAACTGATTAAAAAGTATATGGGCTCAGTTGTTCCAACCCGAGACAATTTCTTTTCGGCCCTGAATGCCGCAGTGTTTACGGACGGTTCCTTTTGCTACATCCCCAAAGGGGTGAAGTGTCCGATGGAGTTGAGTACGTATTTCCGAATCAATGAATCAGGTACGGGCCAATTCGAGCGGACCCTGGTGGTTGCTGATGTGGGAAGTTATGTGAGTTACTTGGAGGGCTGCACGGCTCCGCAGCGGGATGAGAACCAATTGCATGCCGCGGTGGTTGAGCTGGTGGCCTTGGACAATGCGGAGATCAAGTACAGCACGGTCCAGAATTGGTATCCGGGTGATGCCGATGGCAAGGGAGGGATTTTCAATTTCGTGACGAAGCGAGGCATTTGTCACACCCGTGCGAAAATCAGCTGGACGCAGGTTGAAACGGGAAGTGCCGTGACTTGGAAATACCCGAGTTGCATCCTCAAAGGAGATTACAGCGTTGGTGAATTCTACAGCGTTGCGGTCACCAACAATGCCCAGCAGGCGGACACAGGGACCAAGATGATTCACATAGGACGGAACACCCATTCGACCATTATTTCGAAAGGCATCAGTTCGGGCCGGAGTCAAAACAGTTATCGGGGTTTGGTGCAGATCATGCCTTCCGCTGAAAATGCTCGGAACTTTTCTCAATGCGATTCGCTTTTGATGACCGATACGAGTGGTGCGCATACGTTCCCGTACATCGAGGTGAAAAACCCGAGCGCGAAAGTGGAACACGAGGCGACGACTTCGAAAATCGGGGAAGATCAAATTTTTTATTGCCTTCAGCGTGGCATCGATGCCGAGCAAGCCATCAGTTTGATCGTGAACGGATACGCGAAGGATGTTTTGAATCAATTGCCCATGGAATTTGCAGTTGAGGCCCAAAAACTTTTGGCTATTTCATTGGAAGGAAGTGTAGGATAATGCTGACAATTAACAAACTCAAAGCCTCGATTGGCGATTCTGAAATATTGAAAGGACTCGACCTGACCATCGGTCCGGGGGAAGTGCATGCCATCATGGGACCCAACGGTTCTGGAAAATCAACGCTTGCTTCCGTTCTCGCTGGGCGCGAAGATTACGCAGTAACTGGCGGTAAAGTCGATTTTTTGGGAATGGAATTGCTGGAAATGGATGCCACGGCTCGGGCACGTTCAGGGCTGTTCTTGGCATTTCAATACCCGGTTGAGATTCCCGGGGTTTCCAACATCAACTTCATGCGTGCAGCATTGAACGGAAAGCGTGCACACGAAGGATTGGAACCAATTGCAGGGAAAGCATTTTTGGAATTGGTGAAGGAAAAGGCCTCCTTGGTAGAGCTGGACGGCCGCCTACGGAATCGCTCAGTGAACGAAGGGTTTTCAGGAGGAGAGAAGAAGCGGAATGAGATCTTCCAAATGGCCATGCTGGAACCCAAATTGGCCGTGTTGGACGAAACCGACTCGGGACTTGACATTGACGCTTTGAGAATTGTCGCCAATGGCGTCAATTCGATGCGATCGCCTGAACGGAGCTTCTTGGTCATCACCCACTATCAGCGTTTATTGGATTACATCGTACCGGACTTCGTTCATGTATTGGTCGACGGACGCATTGTCCGCACCGGCGGCAAAGAACTTGCGTTGGAATTGGAGGAGCGCGGATACGACTGGATCAAAGAAGCGGTGACCTCATGAGTGTAGGGGCAAAAACAACACCCGCGCTGGGTCCCCAGACGATACGTCAGCACGCGGCAAGTCAGAAACAAGGGCTGGCTCACGTATCCCATTTGTCAGAGATACTTTCATTTGAAAATGAAAGCAATGATGTGATTGGCGCCCTTTTAAAGGAGTTGGCGGTACCTCATCGACGGACCGAGCGCTGGAAGTATTCACCAATTGCAGGTTTTTGGAAGAAGCACAAACCGGCCACCTGTGTGACGATCGCAGATTCAAATTGTGAAGCACAGCCCGTGCCGGGACTGGATGCGTATCGATTGGTTTTTGTCAACGGCACGTTTGACCCCTTGGCTAGCGACCTGCCGATTGCGGCGGGCGTTGTATGCATGCCTTTGTCGGATGCCGTGCGTTCGGGAATAGTTCAACGTGAGATTTCTTCGGTTGAAAAGAGTGAATGGTTTGCTGCCTTGAACGGTCAATTCGCCGGAGAGGGAATGTACCTCGCCGTTGAAAAGGCTGTGGAATTGGATCGACCAGTGTTGATTCACCAGCGGCAGCAAGGCGCGGGTGTTCCTACTTTTTTGCGTCATGTTATTGAATTGGGAGCGCAATCTCAGGCGCAAGTCGTGAATTGGTCGAGTGCTTCATCGGATGCCTCGGGTTCGGTCAATACGTTGACTGAGGTGCACGTTGGCGAACAAGCAGTTTTTACTTTAGATAAAGTCCAAGATGAGTCGGGTGAAGTGCACCATCTTGCTTTTGAGGCGGTAGATCAAGCCGCGAATAGCACCTTCAAGATTCACACGATGACCATTCAGGGGGCTTGGGTGAGGAACGATTTACAGATTTGTCTTTCAGGCCAGGGGTGTGATGCCCATTTGAATGGCATCTTTCTCCCAACGGCGAAAGAATTTGTAGACAATCATACCACGGTAGATCATCGCGAGGCGCACTGCACGAGTTCAGAGAGTTACAAAGGTATTTTATACGGTCAGAGCACGGGTGTCTTCAACGGCAAGGTTTTCGTCCGCCCCGACGCACAGCAGACGAATGCCTACCAGCAGAATGCCAATATTTTAGGAAGTCGCCAAGCGACTATGAATGCCAAACCTGAGTTGGAAATTTATGCAGATGACGTTAAGTGTAGTCACGGATGCACCATCGGACAATTCGATGATGAGGCGTTGTTCTATGCGCGATCGAGGGGAATTGGAGAAGATGAAGCCAAGGCTATGTTGGTCCATGCATTCATCGGGGATGTCATTGAAAGCATAGCGATTCCTGAAGTGGCCATGGAGGTTAGGCATCGTCTTTCAGAAAAGCATAACTGGGACCGTTGGGACGACGCCAATCTGCTCTAATTTTTCACCCATGTTGAATCTGGCTCACATTCGTTCCCAGTTCCCCATTTTGACTCGGGAAATTCATGGGAGGCCCTTGGTGTACTTGGACCATGCAGCTTCCGCACAGAAACCCATTGCCGTTATTGAGGCACAGCGGGAATACCTCATGCACCATCATTCCAATGTTCATCGGGGCGTGCATGAGCTGTCGCAATTGGCAACCGACGCGTTTGAAGCAGCAAGAGAAAAAGTACGCACACACATCGGGGCATCTTCAACAGAAGAAATCATCTGGACTTCAGGAGCGACTGATGCCATTAACTTGGTGGCGCAGTCATGGGGCAGAGCTGAAATTTCGCCAGGCGATGTGATTCTGATCACGCGGATGGAGCACCACGCGAACATCGTTCCCTGGCAAATGCTAGCCGAGGAGAAGCAAGCTAAACTGGAAGTGGTCGAAGTGACTGATGAAGGAGTAATTGATGAGGCTGACTTTCAGGAAAAACTGAAAAAGAATCCAAAAATACTAGCCATAATCCATGTGTCCAATGTATTGGGCACAGTGAATGATGTGAAAAGGTGGACGAAGAAGGCTCAACAGGTTGGGGCCCGGGTGTTGATTGATGGCTCACAGTCGATACCACATCTAGCAGTGGATGTGGTGGATATAGGGTGCGATTTCTTCGTTTTTTCTGGGCATAAGGCTTATGGTCCAACGGGAATTGGGGTATTGTACGGCCGCAAAGAATTGCTGGAGAAAATGCCACCATGGCGTGGTGGTGGTGAAATGATCGATGTCGTGGATATTGAAAAAGGCACATCCTATGCAGCCTTACCACATAAATTTGAAGCAGGGACACCGCACATCAGTGGCGCCATTGCCATGGGAGTTGCTTTGGATTGGATGAACGGAACGGGTTTGCAATCCATCGGAGACCACGAACGGGCTCTGGGCGCTCAGGCGAGACATTTGCTTTCGGATGTGGAGGGAATGCGCTTCATCGGAGAAGCGCAAGAGCGTACTGGAGTGGTGAGCTTTTTGATCGATGGGTTGCATCCTTATGATGTTGGAACCCTGCTTGATCAAATGGGCATCGCCGTGCGCACGGGACACCATTGCGCCCAGCCGTTGATGGCTCGGTTTCAAATTTCTGGAACCATTCGGGCTTCATTTGGTGCGTACAACACCATGCAAGAAGTGGATGCCTTGGCAGCAGGAGTCGAACGGGCTTCTAGGATGTTGCGCTGAAATGAATGAATGATGGATTCACAAACCACACTGCAACAACGCCAGACCGAAGTGGTTGAAGAGTTCGCCTACTTTGAGGATTGGATGGAGAAGTATGAGCACCTCATTGAATTGGGCAAGGAACTTGTCCCTTTGAAAGATGAAGATCGGACGGATGATAACATCATTCGCGGATGCCAGTCGCGTGTTTGGTTATCGGCTGAAATGGACACGGAAGGAGCTTTGCATTTTTATGCAGATAGCGATGCGATCATCACCAAAGGATTGGTTGCCT
>JAPKCA010000185.1 GCA_028823145.1 Flavobacteriales bacterium | reverse complement strand
TCGCCCATCATCCAACCGAAGACAGACATCCATTCCGCCCGACCGAGCGGATGGGGCTCTAGGTATTCAAGAATGGGAACTACGGGGGTATATTCATTCAGGGAGGTTCCGCTCAGTGGGTCTCCAAATGGATAAATGGTCAATACTGCTGGATGAATCGCAATCAACTTCTCACGATCAATTTCGGGTTCGCCACTGATATCCCAGGCGCTCTTGTCACGCAACCTGCTTTGAGCCACTTCTGTTCGGATAAATTGCGTGTATGCCCCTCCTTTCCAATGTTTTAAGGTCAAATCCCAAGCTTCCATCAGTGAGACATGCGTGGTGCTTAAGGTCATAATCCCACGTTCTCGTGGTCCAACAACTACTGCTTTCCCGAGAACTCGACGATCCAACTTGAAAGCCATCGAATCCAAGTAAACAGTCGCAATCAATCCAAACTCGCCCGGTTTCATGATTTCCAAACACCTCTGGGGCTCTTGACCTTCCGTAATGACGCGCCACCGAAAACATGATGCATGACCGGGCAGGATATATTCCACTTGCTCTGAAACGGGCATAACCAAAGGCGAATCACACCCTGCAAAGATTGCGAACGAGAGCAACCAAACGACTCGGTTCCGTGCAAAATGGAGGTTGAAACGCCGCATCATACGACAAAGGTACCGCTCCTCTTACCTTTGACACCATGGCGAAAATGGACAACCCGTTATCTGTGGAGCATAATCGCAACGAAGACGCCATGCGACTGCGTTGGGCTCAAATTGAGAAAAGGACGAATCTCGCGGCCCAAGGCGGCGGATCCAAACGAATTGCAAAGGAGCATGCCAAAGGAAAATTGACGGCTCGTGAGCGGCTTATTCAGCTTTTCGATTCGGACACCACCCCTTTGGAAATCGGCGGATTGGCTGGAGAAGGGATGTATGAAGAACATGGCGGTTGCCCCGGTGGTGGTGTGGTGGTACAAATAGGAAGGGTCCATGGACGATTGGTGGTTGCTGTGGCCAATGACGCCACCGTGAAAGCGGGAGCATGGTTTCCAATCACGGGCAAAAAGAATTTGCGTGCGCAAGAAATTGCCATGGAAAACCGGTTGCCGATCATTTATCTGGTGGACAGCGCGGGAGTCTTTCTCCCTATGCAAGATGAAATTTTTCCAGACAAGGAACATTTTGGCCGCATGTTTCGAAACAATGCCATGATGAGCTCTTTGGGCATTCCTCAAATTGCAGCGGTGATGGGCTCATGTGTTGCTGGTGGTGCGTACTTACCCATCATGAGCGATGAATCGCTCATTGTGGAAGGAACCGGGTCGATTTTTCTGGCCGGAAGTTATTTGGTCCGAGCAGCCATCGGTGAAGACATCGACAATGAAACCCTAGGTGGAGCAGAAACACACAGCTCCATAAGCGGAGTCACCGATTACAAATGCAAAGATGATTCTGAAGCTTTGGCCACGATTCGTCAATTGGTTTCACACCTCAAAAGCCCAAGCAAACTAGCCGGGTTTAGCCGAATGGAGGGTGCCGAACCTAGCGGTCGCGACTTATGCTCGATTCTACCTCCGGAAAGAACTCAACCCTATGAGGCTCGGGAATTGATTGACGCCTTGGTAGATGCCGATTCGTTTACAGAATACAAAAAGGAATTCGGGAGAACCTTGGTCACTGGATATGCACGCATTGATGGGTGGAGTGTGGGAATCGTCGCCAATCAAAGGAACTTGGTGAAGTCAAAGAAAGACGGCATGCAATTTGGCGGAGTGATTTATTCAGACAGTGCGAGCAAGGCCGCACGATTTATTATGAATTGCAACCAAAAAGGAATTCCCTTGGTG
>JAPKCA010000077.1 GCA_028823145.1 Flavobacteriales bacterium | reverse complement strand
GCGAATGCATCCGTCGTAACACGCATCGAATGGAAGATGCCATCGTTTGCTCCGTCCGCTTCGAGGGAAGGAACCGAAACCTCCATCAACCCATCATAGGTGTAATTGATGACTTGAGATACATCGTTCAAGACATCGCATTGCGCAATTAATCTCGATTTATTGATGTCGGACAAATCCGAAGGGCTCACCGTATTGTCAGCCAATTGATAAATCAAATACCCTTCGAAAACATAGCTTCTTTCTTCGTCCGTCAACACCGTCCCATCTTCCAATTCTGTCGGAATCGATGGGTCCACGGCCATGTAAGTCTCGCCGAAGTTATTAGAAATGGGGTTCTCGTTGGTCAAGAAGAGAATCAACTCGTTTTCCAATTCCTGGATGGAAACATCCGGGGCATCCGGTCCAGAAACGATTTCAAAGCAGTTGTCAAACAACGACTGCGCTTTGTCATCAGCCAATCGCAAAAGCTCCACACTTTCGAATGGTTCACCTCCTGTAGCGCGAGCCCAAACCATGCCTACCGTGATGTTGTTGTAATCTCCCGGTTCCAAGGTAAACGGTCCGGCTGATTGCAGGAAAAGACGGTCTCCAGCAGGATTCCCGGTGGCCACTTCAGACCACGGCTCCACAGACACCCCTTGGGTTCCCCATTGATATGGATCGGTATCATCCGGGAACATGTAATCAGCTGGAATTTCCAAATTCGCCCCGGTCGCAGCCGTCAAACCATCTCCCCCGTACGCCATGCGTTGGCCATTTTTCCAGTATCCCCGCATGTAATTGTAGTACTGCGCGGCAAGGGTCGGTTGGCCATTGATCCCAAAATTCCAATTGTAGTAAATGAATTTACGCATTCCGTAACGCTCATTGTCCTTGATGCCATCACCGTATCCGATGCCGATGCCACCGTAAGGAATGCCCAAAGAGTCAACAGCATCGGTAAAAACAGACGTCAAGGGATTATCAAGAGAATCCGAGTCTTGGTAAGGGCCTTCAAAGAAATCAACGCCCATAGCCGGTGGGTTGGAACCATATCCGATGGAATAGCTGGTCGCTTCATCAAACGCATCTCCATTATAGCAATACCCCAACCCTCTTTTGACATCCACACCCACATAGTCATCCACGTGCCCCCCTAAGTCACAATCGACCCATTGCGCGAAATACGTCTCAGTCAAGGTTTGCGTCCCTTGGTTGATGACCGTGTAATTGTAGAATTGCATGTTGTTGACCTCATCATTGGTCGAGAAGGCAAACGCTTGCGCGCGGATCTCCATACCAATCGGTTCGCCCTGCGACTCCGAGTGAATGTTGCCTTTGTCATTGAAAATCCAGTAATACGTTTGATCGCCATACAACGGCACGGGGTCTTCTCGCCGGCGTTCCGCACAATCGATTTCCTGGAGGAAATCATACCACGGATAGTCACCCGCGGAAGGATCGTAGAATCCGTTTCCGTCATAATCTAGAAACGGCGCGAGGTAAAAATCTTGATTCAGCGCCACATTTCCGTGAGCGGGATATTCAAAGAAGTATGCTGGAATGCTATAACCATTGGGGAATGGCTCAGCCATGTCGCATTCGGGATCAGCTTGGCAATCAAAGTATTGGCGATGGCGCATGGCGTCTGCTCGCTGGGAAATCGTGAACTTGTCGTACTGTTCGCAAGTCGAAGGGTCGACTTCGGCAGCTCCTGTGTTGGTGAGAGGACCCGGCCAAAAATCATTTCCCGTGTTGCGGTAACGAACCGCTGCAAGCTTTAATTGCTGATCAGGGCTGATTCCACCCATCCACAACGCACCACCGTAAACCACTGAAACCCCCTCCTCTTTCGGGACCATAAAGGCTCCTTTATCTATGGCACGATTGTACCACAAGGCTCCCCCATTTTCAATCAACGCACGCACATTGTTCCATTCCAAATCACGCAAAGCCGTCGCGGGCGCACATGCATCCGCTCTTGATTCCCCCACCAACGTTTCATTGCTTTGCGGCACGGGATAGCCCTTTTGAAACAGAACGGTTTCTTGTGAAGATGATTGCCCCAAAGCCAAGCCGCAAATTGAGATGGAACTAAGGACAATGTAAAAACGAATCATGGAACTGATTTAATCGAGTGATATCCGTAAGCACGGCAAGTTAAGGAGCAGAGTAGATAAAGATTGCATGAGAAGTCTTAACCATTCCAGAGCACTTCCTCAAGAATCAATTTCCGCGTATAGATGAGCCATCCAAACACCGGGATTTTTGTGTCCATTTCCTGAATAGCCGCAGCATATTCCGTCACCTGTTCATGGTGCTTTGGATCTGGACGACCCGTTTTATAGTCAATAACATGCCAGCCATCATCCAGCCGGACAACCCGATCAGGCCTCCCCACTTTGCCATCGGTTTTCCTCAAGTCCCTTTCTGCGAATAGCTGATCCGCTCGGGTTTCAAAAAACCGTTTCATTTGCCCATGATGCAAAACGCCCTCCACAGCGGAAATGACCTCCTCGCGTTGGTGTTGGTCCATGCCAAAAGCCGTTCCAACTCTAGGCTGGATATGACTCCACTCGTCCACATGCGTAACCAAGGCAAGCAATCCATGCACGGCATTGCCAAACGTTTGGTGTGACAATTCTCCTCCTGGCATCGCTTCAGCCCAGGCTCCTTTTGAATGAACGACCAATTGCCGCAAAGGCTCTCCCGTCTGCAATGCCACTTCTCTCGGAATGATTTCCGAAGACTCCTCACCCACTTTTTGCTCCTTTCGGTCCCTTCGCCCCAACTGAAAGACTCCTTCATTGTTTTTATCGGAAGGGAATTCCAATTCCATAGCTCGTTTCAGAATCTGTGGCAAACTCTTAGGCTCTTCTATGCCGTCATCCTCTTTTTCAAATTCCAACAAAACATCCAGCCGTTCGATGGCCCTAGTCATGGTCACATACGCAACATTGAGGGCGTCTAGCAAGGTTCGATCTATTTCCTGTTGACGGTGGTGATTGAGGGGGGTATTCTTCAAGTCTGAATCCCGCAACAAAGCCGCGGGCAAACCATACTTTTCCAAATCCAACGGTACCGGGAGTTCATCCTTAAAAGCAGATATTTTGTCTTGCACCAAGGGAGCGATTACCACGGGGAATGCCAAGCCTTTGGCTTTGTGGGGTGTCATGATCTGCACGGCTTGCTGTGACCCACTTACCCGGATGCTTCTTTGGTGTCCTCGACGATCCCACATTTCTAAAAAAGCATGCAGTCCCGTGCGACGCTGACTCGACACTTCATGCGCGAGTTCTAGCATTCCCTCAGCGTATGACGGATAGCTTTGGCTCCATCCCAAGGCATCGAAACTATGACCAACAAGCGCAACGAGCGGTTCAGCGCTCCGTTTCTGAAGATCCAATGTGGGCGCCAACTCATGGATTAGATCTTCCGCTTGGATCTCTCCCCTTTCAAATTTTCCTCCATTTTTCATGAGGATTTCCTTCACCTTCGTATGCTTCCAAAGCAAAGCGGCTTCGCTCACTTCAGGCTGAAGAGCAGCGTAGCATTGCAAGAAAACGATAACATGCCTTGGGTCATTGGGCTCGAGAATCGTTCTCAATAACGCAACAACCCCGCGAGGTGCCGGATGGCGACCCAAATGCAAACTCTCCGATGTGAATGGCGTGATTCCATGGTTCAATAAGAACTGAGCCAATGCAGCTCCATCTCGGTTGCGCCGCATCAACACTGCGATATCTGACAAATCAAACATCTTGGATTCTTGTGAAGGAATGAAGTGCTTCACACCGTCCCTTTCCTCGATACACCCGCCAGTATGACTGAGAATGCGCTGAAGGACCCACGCGTGACGGCCCAATTCTCGATCATCGGCCTTCTTATCGACGAGGATTGAAGCATTCACTTCACCAAAAAAGGATTGTTCCGCTTTTTGATCCGGAGCATCATAGACCGACTGCAACGCATCGGGGAGCACCCCTTGAATTCTTCGAAAAAGCCGGTTATTCCAGTCAACAATCGTCACTCCCGAGCGCCAGTTACTTTCCAGGTCGAGCTCAATTTTTGATCGGTCCAATGACTGAGCCGCTTCAATCAGAATGGGGCTTGGATTTCCGATCAAGCTCGGCAAAGCCTGCAATTGCTCGTAATTTCCATTACGCCATCGGTAGATGGCCTGTTTTCCATCTCCCACCACCATGCCCATGTTTCGAGTCGAGAGAATGTGTTCAAAAAGCTGCACCAAGTTGTGCCATTGGGTGATGGAGGTATCTTGGAATTCATCGATGAAAATGTGCTGATAGCGATTCCCTAAACGTTCAAAAATGTAAGGCGCCGGATTGTTTCTGACGAGGTCCGCTATTTCGCGATTCAACGTGGACAGCAGGCGCACATTTCCCTCGGATTGGACGGCATCCAATTCATCTCGAATCAAGGCCAATGTACCGATCAAGCTCACCCGTTCTTGGAGGTGTCCCAGCAATTTGAAATGCCCTCCAAATTCACCCGTATACAACAACTCCCACGCATCACGAGCGACCAAAATAACGGGCATCACCGATGACATGGCATCCTGGGTTGCCCCATCCGCAGAAGATTTACCACAATCATCTTGCTCAAATTGATCCTGCAACCGCGTCCCAATTTTCGCCTTCTCCCCGCCTCCTTTCGCGACTTTTCGCAACCACTTGGGCAAATCTCCATAGGAGAAATCCTGGTCTGTCAACCCCGCATTATGGATACATCGAAGCGCCTCTTTCGCCTTTTCCACCGGGATGACCGATTCGGTTCTCATGTGCGCACGCATCTCTTTTCTGTACTCCTCAAATCGCTCGGGAGGCCACGATTTCGGGTCCAATGCTTCAAGGATCGGTTGCATGTGCTCTCGGGTCACTTGCTTTCCGAATTTAATGAGTTGCGAGCGCAATTGGGTGTTGCGCTCCTCTTCTACTTGCTGGCGAACGAAACCCTCCATGAGGAAGGTCAGGGCCTTTTCTCCTGAACTTCCCACCTTGGACAACACACGGTCCACTGCTTCTTCAATCAGTCGACCTTCATCCAATTCGATTTGAAATGCATCATCCCACTCCAAATCCCGCGAAAAGCTCCTCACCAAGCGATTGACAAAACTATCAATCGTCATCACTCCAAAGTCCTCATACCGATGCAGAATACTCTGGCCCAGTTTTTCCGCTCGTCGTTGAATTTCATCAGGATCTAACTGAAGCGCTGCAACCATTTCTTCGAACATCGAACCTTTGCCTTGCGCCACCTCCCGAACATCGCTCAGCACCCGGTCCTTCATTTCCTGAGCCGCTTTGTTCGTAAACGTAATCGCTAGAATTTTCCTGAAATAACCCGGGTCGTCAAATCGCAAGCAGCACCGCAAATACTCTTGAACCAATCGAAAAGTCTTTCCAGAACCTGCAGAAGCACGAACAATTAAAAATTCCGGTTCAAAATCACTTTTTTTTGCCAATTCGATGAGGATTTGAGTCGGTTAAGCAACATCTTGCCAAATTAGGTGTCTTAATACAGAGTCCCAACCTCAGAATGATGAAATACCTGTCCAGTCATATTGAAAAGCGAAACCTAGTCCCATTTGTGTGGATTGGGCTTTTGATGTTGATTCTGGTGGGTTGCACGCGGCCGTTTTTCTGGATGGATGATGACGTTCCCGGAACCTTCCGGATGGACGCGATTTTAGAATGGGAAGGACAGCCCTATTCGCTGGGAATGGAGACGGAAGACCACATGAATCACCCGTTGCGCCTGGACAATTTACAGATGTACATTTCTGAGGTTGCTCTCCGCAATGAACAAGGCGAATGGGAAAAAGGAGACAAGGTTCATCTCCTGGATTTCAATGTGCAAAATCAACGAATTCTGGATGCATTTCCCCCGGGGATGTATGACGCGATTCGGTTCGGAATGGGCCTACCCTCTGAAATCAATGCTGACATCGACCCGGCATCGTATCCGAATGATCACCCGCTGAGCGTGGTGGGTTCTGCAGGCATGTTTTGGACATGGGCTTCTGGGTATGTCTTTGTGAAGTACGAAGGGAAATATGCCCTTCAGGCAGGAGAACAGTTGATTGAACCACTCTCATATCACTGCGGGACAGATGACAGTTTCAGAACGGTTACCTGGGAGTTGGAGCAATCCATTCAAATCCGCAGGCAAAATTTGACCACAACGGAACTCGTTTTTGATGCCTCCAAAGTGCTGCTTGGCGAAGCAGACAGCATCGACATCGTCATGGATCCGGTGACCCATAACAGTGAAGGAACGATTTTAGGAGGCCGACTCATGGACCTCATGGTAGATGCCTGGACCATTCGGTAAATTGCCCTGGTGATGGACAAGACCCCATATACATCCGTCAAGGAGTCGATCACATGGCTGCTGCTATTGACATGTCTGATTGGATGCGATCGTTGCCAGGAGCCAAACTGCGAAGGCCCGGATTGCAATCCAACAGCCACGCCATATCCGTTGGAGATTCCGCCCTTTTTTCCTCCGATGGATATCCCGGCAGATAATCCACTCACAGAAGAAGGTGTACATCTCGGTCGATTGCTTTTTTGGGAGAAATCTTTGTCCTTGGACGCAAGCATGAGCTGCGGATCCTGTCACTTGCCTCTGCACGGATTTTCGGATCCCGCACCATACAGCACCGGAGTCACAGGGGCGCAAGGGACTAGGAACGCAATGGCTCTCATCAATTTGGGTTGGGCAACCAGCTATTTCTGGGATGGCAGAGCGATGACCCTTGAGGAGCAAATATTGGAACCCGTTGCTCATCCTGATGAGATGGCCTTGACTTGGACTGAAGCCGTTTCAAGGCTGCAAGCAGATGCATCCGAGGTGAATTACCCCGAACAGTTTCTGAAAGCATTTGGAACTAGCACCATTACATCAAATCTCACGGTTAAAGCGATTGCTCAGTTTTTGAGGACCCTGATTTCCGCGGACTCGAAGTTTGATCAATGGCGTCGAGGTGAAACAAACCTCACCGATGATGAATTCGCCGGGTACGAGATGTTCTTGAGGGAAGGCGGAGATCCCGAAACGACACCAGGCGGACAATTTGGCGGGGATTGTTTCCATTGCCATACCGAAGCAGGATTGCAGTTCAGCGATTATCTTTTTCACAACAACGGCTTAGACAGTTCGTTCGTTTCAGATGCCGGATTGGCTGGAGTGAGTGGTGCGGCATTGGACTCCGGCAAATTCAAAACCCCAACCCTGCGCAATGTGGCACTCTCGGCACCTTATATGCATGATGGACGATTTCAAACATTGGAGGAAGTCATTGATCACTACAATTCTGGAGGCGTCCCTTCTTTAACGGTCGACCCCTTCATGAAATACACGACAGGGGGACTGGAGCTCAGTCCGGTTCAAAAAACTCAATTACTGGCCTTCCTCCACACCTTGACTGATAGCGCTTTCGTATCGGCTCCTCAATTCCAAGATCCCCATTGATCCCCGAACTCCAAAAGCAATTGGTTTGGTCCAAGAAGTCGCGAAAAGCCATTCGCGCCTTTTTAAGGCGGTGGCGAATGAAGCCTCCTAAGGATTTAGATCAACAATTTCATGTCGCTCATAACGCCGCATTTGAACGCACCGATTGCCTTGACTGTGGGAACTGTTGCAAAACGACCAGCCCCGTTTTCAAGAGACGCGACATCACCCGAATTGCGAAGTCTTTGAGGATGAAGATTTCCGCTTTCAGCGCACAGTATTTGCGCATGGACGAAGAGGGGGATTGGGTCCTGCAAACGGCACCATGTCCGTTTCTTCAATTGGATGACAACACCTGTGGTATCTACGACGACAGACCACAGGCGTGCAACGAATATCCACACACCAACCGCAAGAGCATGTCGGGAGTTTTGAATCTTACTGAGCAAAATGCACAGATTTGTCCGGCTGTATCCCGAATCATACAAGGGTTTATGAACGCTGCAGAAGTCCGAAAATAAATCGCGTTTCCTGTAACTATCGGGATTTATATGCGTAAAAGCGCGGTATGATCCGCTCTATTTTCATCGCAATATCGCTCCTGTGGTGCCTTACGGCCCAGCACGCAGCAAACGCTCAATGCCCCGAAGTATTGAGTTCTGGTGGCGAAATCACCACCAACCCTATCTGGTACAACTGCACCGATGGTTTGGATATTCTGGCCATTGAAACGGCCTCATCGTGGAACGATTTGATTATCGAGTGGGGAGACGGAAGTCCTTTGCAGTTGGTTGGAGCGCTCAACGCCGGTGACCCAGCAATCACGCATCCCTATGCGGCAGGAGACCCCTCTTACATCGTCACGCTATCTGAATCAGACGGAAGTTGTGAAATAGAAGGCCACTACTACGCGGGACCTCTTGTAAGCACTTTCTGGAGCAGCGCTTTTGTTATTTGCCAGGGCAACGCCGTCCAATTCCACCAAGAAACGTCTGGACCCGGTGTTCAGTACGAGTGGAACTTTGGAATGAACCCGAGTTTTTTGACTACTGCCACTGGAAATGTCAGTTTCACATTCCAGAATCCTGGAACATACATCGTTCAAAGCGTCGTATTCTTGGCCGGAGCTGAAGATGCCTGCTCGGACACTTCCAGCATGACAGTATATGTTTTGCCTAGTCCGGACGTAGAGTTGGTTTTGTCTGACACCGAAGGATGCGGATCCGCGGAAATCAGTGGCGAGGCCCTCTCACCCAATGCATTCATGTACGTTTGGTCTTTTGGCGTTGCCCCTTACTTTCAATCAGGAAGCACTTTAGACCCCGTCGTTTTTGATGAGGCTGGATCACATCCCATTTCATTGGAAGTTACTGGGAGCAACGGATGTCACAGCAGCCTTCAAGAAATCATCATTGTATATCCTGAGCCGGTCGCTGATTTCGATGTGGAAGCGGTTTGCATTGGAGAGGCTACGCTTTTTAATGATGCTTCAACCTTCGAAGCAGGCACAAATATTGTCGGTTGGTTTTGGCAATTTGGTGATGGAAACGTTAGCTATACCCAACATCCAAGCAACGATTATGCTTTCACAGGAGACTATGAAGTGTCGTTGACTGTAGCTACGCCAGAGTGTTCTAGCACGACCATCGAAACCGTTTCAATCCATCCCGCCCCA
>JAPKCA010000076.1 GCA_028823145.1 Flavobacteriales bacterium | reverse complement strand
GATACTCCAGGAGACCTCTTCTGTGAACAAGCCAAGACTTAAGCTGTCTTGCACTTCTAACCATTCGCATGTCTGTCCAGAGACGGCTTTGGAAAACAAGAGGAAGGATATCCAAATAAACTTGGATTGAAAACGATTCATATTGCTGAAGGTCGCAAGAATCCTGTCAAATGATTCAACATTTACCTCAATTTTGTGGTATTCAACTGCAATGATGCGAATAATCAATGTCATGGGAGCGAGCCTCGACGGCCGCATCGCTTCACATCCGAATGAGTCGGATGCGGATCGGAAGCAATCTGGATTCACCAATGAGGTGGATCACGATCATGTGGTCGCATTGGTCAAAACCTGCGATGCCGTTGTGGTTGGTGGGCATTCTGTGAATGTTAGTGGAGGGGTGATGGAGGTGGTCAATGAACAGGGCAGAAATCCCACTTGGGTCGTATGTAGCAACCGTGGGTTTGAGAAGGACGAGCCTATTTGGAATTTCCCGCGCACACCCAAGTGGATTGTGTCGAAAACGGAATTGCCACAGGTGATGGTTGACCAAGCCGATCAGCATATCGTGTATGGAGACCAGGGGTTGGTTGAAAGTGCCTTGAATGCGTGCCGAGATGCTGGGTTTAAGCGCGTTCTGTTATTTGGAGGAGGACAGGTCAACCGGGCATTCTATGCTGCAGGTGCGGTAGACGAATTGATCCTTTCTGTTTGTCCCGTTTTGGTGGGATGCAGCAGTGGGGTGCCTATTGTTGCCCCTGAGTTGGACGTTCCTGTGCAATTTGAGCTGAAGAACGTTCAGCAGGATGGTGACTTGGTTTTCCTCCATTACCTTGTCAAGCGATGATCCCGTTTCTTGAAATAGAGCATAAATTCTTGGTGTCTGACGCTTTCGATTTGAAGGCTTTTTCATCGGCATGCCGGGCTTTGAGCCCCACAATTGAAAAGGCGCTTGTTGTCACGGACACGTACTATGTCCCGGCGGACAGGGCGGACCATATTTTCCGCCACCGTCGCGACGAAGAAATACAGCAATTGACCATCAAGAGTCGAGGAAAGGATATCGAAGTGCGAACTGAGATCAACTTGGATTTGGGAGGAGAGAGCGATCAATCCTCGGCGGTAGAAGCTTGGATGAAAGCCATCGGAGCAAGCCCTGCGTTTCCCATCGAGAAGCACATTCAGGTCTTTGAATTTCCGATGTGTGAGGTAGTGCATTATGTGGCCCATTATGAAGGAAAGCAGATAGCGTGTGTGGAATTTGAAGCTGTGGGATCGTCCTCTTTGGATGAAGCGATTCGGACCTTGACTTCTTTCGAGCAGAAACTGGGTTTTGATGCGCATCATCGTTCCAAAGTCAATTTGTTTGATTTGTTGATTACGGATCGATCACTGCCATGAGCCACGATTTTGATAGCGTCGCTTTGCACGATTTGCATGTCCAGTGCTTGGTGGGAATCCATCCACACGAACGGGAGGAGAAACAGCCTCTTGTGGTGGACTTGACCCTCTTTTTCGATCGAATGCCCGGTGGATTTGGCTCGTCACTCAATGATTCATTGGATTACAGCCACGTTTCTGGTGATGTGGCATTTTTGCTGGAAGCTGGTCAATTTCGTTTGTTGGAAACGGCGGCAGAAGCGATCTGTCATGTCATCCTAGGGCCCACTGCCCCTGACCGATCGGGGAAATGCCCGGTTGCAGTTGAGGTTCGGATTCGGAAGCCGCTGGCGCTTCAGGGAAAAGCCATTCCGTCGGTTTCCATTTACCGCAAAGCAGAGGAGATGACCTACGTTTTGGAGCAAAATCATTTTGGGGAGGTAGATGTCCTGCATGCAAACAGAGATTGTGGCATTTATCGGTTGCGAATTCCGGCTGGTGGGGAAATCCCCGCCCATTTTCATCGCACAATGGGAGAAGCGGAATTGGTGATGTCCTCAGGGCTTTTGCTCCAAGGGGAAGAGGTTGATGGAGGTCTAGCGCATTTCTGGCCGAACGGTTTCGTTCACCACTATCGAAATCCCACCCTTGTGGAACGTTCCATATTGTGTGTCAACCTTCCGGTGTTTGATCCCCATGATGAAATTGCTGCAGGCCTTGATGCGCCTTTGCTGTCTGCCGATTCATTTCGCAAGCGTTTTTTTGGTTTGCCACAGAACAAGGAATAGCCATCTCCAATGACCCCAAATCCGACTGTATTGATCACTGGCGCAACAAAAGGCATTGGCCGCGCCATAGCCGAGCGTTTTGCTCCTGAGTGCAAGGTTCTTCACTTGGTGTCCCGCCATGCATCAGATTTACTGGAATTGAATGACGTGTTATCACGTTCAGGATTAGAGATTCATGTGCATGAGGTGGATCTGAGTGAAGCGATCCAAGTGCAGCAATTGGTGACGGACGTGCTACAGATTTCGCCCAATATTGATGTGTTGATTAACAATGCGGGGGTGTATTTGCCGGGGTCTTTGTTGGATGAATCTTCCGGCAATTTAGATTATATGATTCGCCTTAATGTACTGTCTCATTATGAATTAACGAAAGGTTTAGTTCCCGCATTGAAAGGCAAAGGGCATGTGTTTCATATGGCCTCTGTGGCTTCTCGAAAAATGTTCGTGAACAAACCTTCATACAGCATCAGCAAACACGCTCAGCTGGCGCTGACTGATGCCTTTCGTCACGAGTTGCGCCCGTTGGGTATTCGCGTCACCACGGTGATGCCTGGACCAACGTGGTCTGCTTCGTGGGAGAACGTGGATTTCCCAGAAGAGCGATTGCTCGATCCGCGTCACATCGCAGATTTGATGTGGCATGCATGGAATCTGCCTCAGGAAGCGGACTTGGAAGAATTGGTCATTCGTCCCCGAGAAGGAGATATCGACTAACTGCTTCCGTCATGCTGGACTTGAATCTTGGTGCTGTTGGACGGCCCCTTTTGCACGAAGTGAGTTCCGAATCCTTCACCATAAAAATGCCATGAATCGCTAGGATGCATGCAACAAACTCATCAAGCCAGAGAAGCAAACTAGAAAACACAACCACATCATGGAGGGGGATTTGAGAATGCGAATAAAACCATGTGAATGGATTTGGGCATACTTGGTGAATAACTGATGTGAATTTCGGCGTGTTTTCAGAGGTTGAAAACGTAGTTTCGAGGAGATGATTTTGATCTATGATACGGAGACGACGGGCTTGCCAAGAGATTGGAAAGCACCGTTGACGGATAGCGACAACTGGCCTCGTCTGGTGCAGTTGGCGTGGCAGTTGCACGATGAAACAGGGAAGCTCATTTCCCGTGGAAATCACATCGTTACTCCAGAGGGTTTTACCATTCCATACAATGCGGCCAAAGTGCACGGCATCACGACGGAACGGGCACAGAAGGATGGTCAACCGTTGGTGGATGTCCTCGAAGCATTTGACCGAGATTTGGCGAAGGCGACGTATGTCATGGGACACAACATCGAGTTTGATGTCAACATCATCGGTGCAGAATACCATCGCCTCGCTCAAGATTTAGACAAGCTAATTGACAAGCCGGTCATTGACTCGAAAAACGAGGCAACTGATTTTTGCGCGATTCCTGGCGGAAGAGGGGGGCAATTCAAATGGCCAACCCTGACGGAGCTTCACAAGAAGTTGTTTGGTGAGGGGTTTGGAGAGGCCCATGATGCGGCTTACGATGTCGATGCCACGGCTAAGTGCTTTTTTGAATTGTGCCGACTCCGCGTCATCCAGCGGCCTGAGTTAAACGATCCGGAGAAGATTGCATATGAGGCCCCTCAACTCGAAGCGGCCAATTTTGCAGTGGAAGCAGAAGATGAGGCGGTAGATGATGCGACTGAATTGGCCGTTGCTGTTTCGGAAGACGTTCCCTTTGTGCACTTGCATACGCACAGCAAATTCAGCATTCTCCAGGCGGTCAGCACCATTCCAGAATTGGTTCAGGAAGCTGTGGACAAGGGCATGCCTGCAGTAGCGTTATCCGATCATGGCAACATGATGGGCGCGTTTCAATTGGTGCGGGAGGCCAATCGTCAAGGCATCAAAGCCATTGTTGGTGCCGAACTGAATGTTTGCAGGAATCACACGGACAAGTCCGTGAAGGACGATGGTTATCCGGTGGTTTTCTTGGCAAAGAACAAAGTGGGATACCACAACTTGACGAAACTCAGTTCGAAGGCCTATACGGACGGATTTTACTATATCCCGAGAATCGATCGGTCGCTGGTGGAGTCGTTCAAAGGTGACATGGTGGTTACCACGGGTGGCTTGTTTAGCGAAATTCCATCGTTGATTCTCAACGTCGGAGAAAGCCAGGCTGAGGAGGCCTTTGTTTGGTGGAAGGAAACCATGGGGACCAACTTTTACGCTGAATTGAACCGCCATGGCCTGGAAGAGGAGAAGGTGGTGAATGAAACCTTGTTGCGGTTCTGCAAAAAGCACGGTGTTCGTTACGTCGCAGCCAATAGTTGCTATTACACCCAAAAGAAGCAAGCGGAAGCCCACGATATTTTGCTTTGCGTCAAGGATGCTCAAAACGTCAGCAAGCCCAAAAAGTACATCGGAAAACGCGGTCGTGAATACCGGTTTGGCATGCCCAACGAGGAGTGGTACTTCAAGTCTCCAGCGGAAATGCGCAAAATCTTTGCGGACTTGCCTGAGGCGTTGGCTTTGACGGCAGAAATAGCAGAAGAGTGCGAATCATACGTCCTCGAGCGCGATGTGTTGTTGCCTGCATTTGATATCCCAAAAGAATTCGTTCAACCGGAGGATGCCAATGATGGAGGCAAACGCGGGGAGAACGCTTATTTGCGACAGCTCACGTACGAGGGTGCGGCAAAACGTTATCCTGAGATCACCGATGAGGTCAGGCAACGGCTGGATTTCGAATTGGAGACGATTGAAAGAACAGGGTATCCTGGGTACTTTTTGATTGTTCAAGATTTTACCGGGGCTGCGAGAAGGATGGGAGTGAGCGTTGGGCCAGGAAGAGGTTCGGCGGCTGGTTCTGCCGTGGCGTATTGTGTGGGAATTACCAACATGGACCCGATTGCCTACGATTTGCTTTTTGAGAGATTCTTGAATCCAGACCGGGTGAGCTTGCCCGATATCGATATTGACTTTGATGACGAAGGCCGTGGAAAGGTGATCGAGTATGTCATCAACAAATACGGCGCCAATCAAGTGGCTCAAATCATCACGTACGGCTCGATGGCGGCAAAGAGTTCCATACGAGATACCGCTAGGGTGTTGGAGCTGCCTCTCGCAGATGCGGACCGGATTGCCAAGTTGATGCCCGATATAAGCTTGAAAAAGTTGTTCACCTTGGATGATAAATCCTTGAAGGAAAAACTCCGAGGAGCAGAGGGCTTGGAAATGGTCAATAGCATCAAGGAGATTTCCAAACGCCAGACGCTCGAGGGACAAACGGTTCAGACGGCACGCATATTGGAGGGAAGCCTGCGAAATACCGGAATCCATGCCTGTGGCGTCATCATTACACCTTCGGACATCACGGATTTCGTTCCGGTGGCCGTGGCGAAAGACAGCGACATGGCGTGCACGCAATTTGACAATGCTGTTGCCGAGGATGCAGGTTTGCTCAAGATGGATTTCTTAGGACTGAGAACCTTGACCATCATCAAGGACGCAGTGCGCAATGTCAAGGATCGGCACGGATTGGATTTGAATCCGGATGAATTTCCAATGGATGATGAGAAGACCTACGAATTGTTTCAGCGAGGAGAGACGGTTGGCATTTTCCAATATGAGTCTGCAGGAATGCAGAAGTACCTCAAGGAGTTGAAGCCAACCGTTTTCGGTGATTTGATTGCGATGAACGCTTTGTACCGCCCTGGTCCTTTGGAGTACATTCCATCCTTTATCCGCAGGAAACACGGTGCCGAGCCCATTACCTACGACGTGGAAGCTTGCAAGGAGTACTTGGAAGAAACGTATGGGATTACAGTCTACCAGGAGCAGGTGATGTTGTTGTCGCAAAAACTAGCAGGCTTCACCAAGGGTGAGGCTGATACGCTGCGGAAGGCGATGGGAAAGAAGAAGGCAGATCTCATTTCCGAAATGAAGCCGCAATTCTTGGAGCAAGGACAGGAGCGGGGCCATCCCAAGGATCGATTGGAGAAAATCTGGACCGACTGGGAGGCATTTGCATCGTATGCGTTTAACAAATCGCACTCCACGTGCTATGCTTGGATTGCGTACCAAACAGCGTACCTCAAAGCGAACTACCCTGCAGAGTATATGGCTGCGGTGCTATCCAACAACATGAGTGATATCAAGCAGGTCACCATGTTTATGGAAGAAGCGCGGTACCGCGGTATTCCTGTTTTGGGTCCCGACGTCAATGAGTCGTTATTCAAGTTCAGGGTCAATCCGGCTGGAGCGATTCGGTTTGGTTTGGGTGCTATGCGGGGTGTAGGAGCGGGTGCGGTGCAAGCCATCATCGATGGCCGAGAAGATGGAGTGGGCGAGTACAAGAGTTTGTTTGATTTTGCACGACGTGTCAATCCCAAAGACGTCAACAAACGTGTTTTTGAGGCGTTGGCCTTGGGGGGAGGATTTGACAGCTTTGAAGGAATTCACCGCGCGCAATACTTTGCTCAGGACGAAAAGGGCCGGACACTTATCGAGATGGCGGCTCGATACGGTGCGGGGCATCAAGAGGCGGAATCATCCGCTCAAGCCTCTCTGTTTGGTGGAATGGAGGAGATGGAAATGCCTGAGCCTGCCATTCCGGCTTGTGCGCCTTGGGATCAAATGGACTTGCTGGCACGGGAGCGCGAAATCATTGGGGTCTACATTTCGGGGCATCCATTGGATCAATTCCGCTTTGAAATCAAGCATCTCTGTACGCCACCAGAAGGACTGCAGGTTTTGGATCACCCACTCGCCTTTCGTGGAAGAGAATTGAGGTTTGCTGGGCGTGTAGTCGAAGCCGAGCATCGCATTTCCAAAGCGGGAAAGCCCTTCGGGAGCTTTGTCATTGAGGACTATTTCGGAAGCCAAAAATTCATGGTCTTTGGAGAAGATTACTTGAAGTTTAAAAATTACCTGGTGGAAGGGTGGTTTGTATTTGTCAAAGGGTCAGTCGAGCAACGGCGTTTTCGCGACGACCCCAAGGATGTGGAATACAAAGTGCGAAGCATGGAGCTTCTGGCTGATGTTCGGGAGAAAATGATTAGCCGCTTGCGCTTGCAGGTGGAGCTCGAAACCCTTGACGAATCCAGGGCCAATGCCATAGGTGAGTTGCTGGAGGGCCACCCTGGAACGGTGGGGTTGACCCTTGAAATCCATGATGTCGACTCGGGACTGGAAATGCCGAGTCGCACAATCAAGGTCGCTGTGACGGATGCATTTGTAGAAGAATTGGAAGCCCTTGTGGCAGGGGGCGGCATACAGTATCGTTTGGAAACGGTCCGATAGCCACAATGACAATTTTTGAACCAATCTTTGCAAAAAAGGTGGAAAAGTGGTGGGTACTTATGCCCATTGGAGGGCATTTGAATCGAATTGCCGCAATACCTTTGAACTCTTAATCGCGCTTTGCGCAAAATGACCGAAAAATGGCTGTAGAATTTACCGACCAAAATTTTGAAGACTTGGCGTTGAAAAGCGACAAGCCGGTGATTGTGGACTTCTGGGCAGAATGGTGTGGACCTTGCCGCATGGTAGGGCCTGTTGTCGAAGAAATTGCCAACGAATATGCGGGTCGCGCCGTAGTTGGGAAAGTCAACGTGGACCAATACGGAGATATCAGCATGAAATATGGCGTTCGAAATATTCCGACCATCCTTTTCCTGAAAAATGGTGAAGTGGTGGATAAGAGTGTTGGCGCTGTTCCGAAGAATGTATTGTTGGAGAAGCTTGAAGCTCTCCTATAATCCTTTACTGCGATTCACAACGCAGGGGAGTCCTCATCGGAAACGGTGGGGACTTCTTCTTTTGTGGTCTATTGAACCCCGGCTCCTTGCCGTAACTTGCTATTCATGCCTGCATCCATAGATCCATCCTTGTTGCAACGATTGGGACGTCTGGAATTTCTTTCTCGTCAGGCTGTTGAGGGCTTTATAACAGGGCTGCACAAAAGTCCGTTTCACGGCTTCAGCGTAGAATTTGCCGAGCACCGTTTGTACAATGCGGGAGAGTCTACCCGGCACATCGATTGGAAACTTTATGCTCGAACGGATAAGCTTTTTGTAAAACGATACGAGGAGGAGACCAATCTCCGTTGCCAACTGGTGGTCGATTGCAGTGGTTCCATGTGGTACCCAGCAGAAGTTGATCCGGACGGACTGGAGATGAATAAGCTGAAGTTTGCCGTCCATAGCAGCGCTGCGTTGATGGAAATGTTTCGACGGCAGCGTGACGCCGTTGGGCTGAGTCTCTTCAGTGAAACCTTGGAGACCCACATTCCGGCCAAATCTTCCTCGACGCATATGCGTTCGATTTACCATGAGCTTGAGCGTCTGCTTGATACCTCTGACAAGCGGCGAAAGGGGACAGCGGCCGTGGATGCTTTGCATCAGATTGCCGAGGCCAGCCCCAGGCGTTCTTTGGTCATCATCTTTAGCGATTTGCTGGATCGGGGAGGAGACATTGATTCCATGATGGCCGCATTGCAGCATCTGCGGCACAACAAGCACGAGGTGGTGATCTTTCACATCTTGGATGGCGCTACCGAAGTCGATTTCGATTTTGCCGATCGCCCGACCATTTTCCGGGATTTGGAAACGGGAGCTCAAGTAAGGCTTCATCCAGCGGATGTCCGAGAAACATATAAGAAACGCATGGCGACGCTCCGCAAGGAACTCGAAGTTCGTTGCGCGCAATACAGGATCGATTTGATTGACGTGGATATTGCTGCCGGGGTCTATCAGGTCCTTTCGGCCTATATGGTGAAGCGCTCAAAAATGCGTTCCTCACGCTTTTGATTGCCCTCTTGAATGGAAGGCTTTGATCGATTTCGGATGTTTTGATAAGCTGGCATTGAATCACTTGGGGAGTCTTAGCGGCAAAGGCGCAACTTTTTTCTTCATTGTGGCGTATCCCTGTTGCGAGTGATAGGTTAGTTATCTTATCTTTGCGCTCGCTGCGATTAAGCAGCAACACTGTTGTGAAACGGTCTGGTAGTTCAGTTGGTTAGAATACATGCCTGTCACGCATGTGGTCGCGAGTTCGAGTCTCGTCCAGACCGCCAACAAATTTCACGAAGCCCTGTAGGTCAATGACTTACG
>JAPKCA010000011.1 GCA_028823145.1 Flavobacteriales bacterium | reverse complement strand
AATCCAACCACCACGAGGGCAATGGCCATCACCCCGAAATCTGCTGGCTCCAGAATGCGTGCCAAAAGGGAAATGAAAGCCAATTGCAGCACCACCTGCGTAACCACGTTGACCGTTTGCCAACGAATGGATTGAGCGAATGGTGGTAGCTGCCCTTGGTTCATCAGCGTGCGATGCTCACTGAACGCTTTTCGCGGATTACGGTGATCTTCACTTGACCTGGATAGGTCATTTCACTCATGATTCGCTGCGAAAGGTCCACCGACAATTGATCGGCAGCTTCATCCGTGACTTGATCACTTTCGACCATCACCCGCAATTCGCGGCCAGCTTGAATCGCATATGACTTGGTAACACCAGGGTATTCCAAAGCCAAATTCTCCAAGTTGCGCAAACGCTGAACGTACGCTTCTACCATTTCCCGACGTGCACCAGGTCGTGCGCCTGAGATGGCATCACAAACTTGGATGATAGGGGATAGGAGGGTGGTCATTTCGATTTCATCGTGGTGTGCTCCGATGGCATTGCAGATGTCAGGTTTTTCTCCGAAACGCTCAGCCAATTTCATTCCGAGCAATGCGTGCGGAAGTTCACTTTCCTCATCGCTCACTTTTCCAATGTCATGCAGCAATCCAGCACGCTTTGCAGCCTTCGTGTCCAAGCCAAGTTCTGCAGCCATCGTTGAACAGAGGTTCGAGACTTCTCGGCTGTGTTGCAACAGGTTTTGCCCATAGGATGAACGGTATTTCATCCGTCCGACCATGCGGACCAACTCAGTTTTCATGTTGTGAATGCCGAGGTCAATGCAGGTCCGCTTTCCAAGTTCGAGGATCTCCTCTTCGATCTTCTTGATCACCTTCGCGACCACTTCTTCAATCCGCGCGGGGTGAATCCTGCCATCCGTCACCAGTTGGTGAAGCGAGAGGCGAGCAATTTCTCGGCGTACTGGATCGAAGCAACTGAGGATGATTGCCTCAGGCGTATCGTCTACAATAAATTCAACTCCAGTCGCCGCTTCCAGCGCCCGGATATTCCGTCCTTCTCTACCGATAATCCGGCCCTTGATGTCATCATTGGCGATGTTAAACACCGAAACCGAATTCTCTACGCTGTGCTCAGTTGCAACACGCTGAATGGTTTGGATTACAATTTTCTTAGCATCCTGATTGGCCTTGGCTTTGGCTTCGTCGAGGATGTCTTGAACCTGTGATGATGCTAGCACCTTCGCCTCCTGAAGGATCTGTTCCTGCAACGCATTCTTCGCGTCGTCGGCTGACATGTTGCTGATTTTTTCGAGGAGTTCTACAGATTTCGCACGGTTCTTATCGAGCTCCTTGCCTTTGTTGTCAAGCGCTTCCAGTCGTTGCTCTACTTTCTCCTGTTCCTTGCTCAGTTGCTGTTCCCGGTTTTTGACCCGGTCCTGGTCCTTCTGCAGATTATTCAATTCATTGCGCACCTTGTCTTCCCGAGATTGGGTCTTGGCAGCGCGCTCTTTCAGTTCAACGTTGTGCTGTTCCTTCAGTTGAATGAATCTCTCTTTGGCTTGGAGAATTTTTTTCTCCTTGACGTTTTCTCCCTTTTGCTCTGCTTTCGCCAAGATGTCTTCCGCTTGTTTGGTTAATAAGCGGTTAAATAATGCGTAGCCGAGACCAGCTCCTAAGGCGAGACCGGCAAGGGATCCAATAATGATCGATGTAGGTTCCATGAGATTTCTTTTCAGAAATCAAGCATCTAGCACATGATTCAGACGTTCGAGCACGTGATTTGCTCGTTCACTTTGATGGGGATTGAGTCCAGAATTTGATGAGAAATCCGTTGGGGCATTTGCGTTGGTTTGAGTAGCGAACTGCAGAGCAGTCATCGCCAGTAAGTCAATGCGGTCTTCTACGGAAAATTGTTTGCGAAAAACTTCCACCTGGGCCGACACTTTATCCGCAGCGGCCTTCACATTCGTCACTTCTGACGATTGAATGCTCAGCGGATATTCGCGACCGGCGATTTCGATGCGGATGTTTTCCATAATCAGTGTTCGAGTAGAGAAATGCAAGAATCAATTTCATTCAAAAGCGCTTGAACGACTTGAGAGTCGAGGGCTTGGATGTCTTGATTGTTTGATGATTGGGGTGAATATGATGAAGATGAACTCGCATTTTCATCTGCAGCTTGTAAAGGCTGCTCTTTGCTTGGAAATGGCAATAATCCTGAAGGCAATTTTTCCTTCTCCTGTTTTGCTTTCTGTTGCAACAAAGCCTCTGCACGGTCCGCTCTGTTGCGTTCCTTGTCTGTGTAGAGGCACTCTTGTTTCAGGGCCGTTTCCAAAGATCGAACATGCTCGCTCTGGCGCTCGTAAGCAGAAACCATGGTCTCAACCCGATCGAGGAGTTGGTCAAAGTTTGTGCTGCTGGAGGCAGAATTTGCTTGCTTGTTCTGTTCTTCTGGCATAAAATGCGGTTCTGTACAAATTTAGCACAATAGGAGCTGTGTTGAACATATGAAACCGGTTGAATCACACGTTAGTTTTGCCAATTCCAATGTTGATGAATCCATCTTTTTTCTTGTTCTCGATGCACGGGTTTTGCGGTTTACTGAATTCCCGAGCGCTGTGGGTTGGGATCCTGCTGTGTGGGTCGGCTACGTCGTGGGGTCAGGACTCCCTTCGCTCGCGAACTGAGTTGATTGCTCCCTTGTCCATTCCCTTGGTTTTGGCTGGAAATTTTGGGGAGCTGCGCCCGGATCATTTCCACACCGGTTTGGATTTTAAGACCCAGGGAAGAGAAGGCTTTCCCGTGCTTGCCGCAGCGGATGGTGTGGTGGCCCGGGTCAAGGTTTCTCCGGTTGGATACGGTCGTGCCGTTTACATGAATTCTCCGAATGGACTCACGACCGTGTATGCGCATTTGCGTCGGTTTTCACCAGCGTTGGAAACCTGGATTTTGAAGGAACAATACCGTCTAGAGCGCTTTTCTGTTGACTTATTTCCAAAACGCGCATTTGCTTTTCAGCAGGGCGACACCCTTGGTTGGTCGGGAAATTCGGGTAGCAGTGGAGGCCCGCACCTGCACTTCGAAGTGCGTGAGACGGCGACCGAGCGCCCGATCAACCCGTTGTTGTGGGATTTCCCCGTGGAAGACCATGTGGCTCCGCAATTGGATGCTTTGTGGGTGCTCCCCATGCAGGGCGCGGAGATTCAAGGCAAATCCCGGCCTTTTCGGGCAGTCCATCAAAAGGACACCTTAAAAATTGCGGGCGAAGTTCGGTTTGCCGCTGAAGCGATGGATCGACTGGATGCTGCCAACAACCGATGTGGTGTTTATGGATTGGCCGTGAATTTGGATGGAGAGCCTTGGTTTTCGTGGCGGATAGACACGTTGGATTTCTCGGTGAATCGCGATATGAATGCGCATGCCTATTATCCAGTTTGGGCCAGGGAAGGAAGCCAAGTTCATCGACTTCACCGGTTGCCAGGCAATCGGCTTCCAGTGTATCGTTCTGAGTCCATGACCAATGCTCTGGTTCTGACCCCGGGTGAATCGGCTGAAATTCAGGTGGTGGCAACTGACATCCATGGAAATCAAACAGAGCGAACCTGGTGGTGCAAAGGGGTCGAACAGAGTGTGGTTGAGCCATTGGCAGCAAAGGGGAGTCTTTATCCCTACAATCAAAAAGGCGTTGTTCAGGGCGCATCAGGAGGGCGCGTGCAGATTCCGTCCTATGCGTTTTATGAAGATTATGGCTTTGAATTGAACGTCTTGGAAGGAGGGCGTTGGCTCGTAGGTGATCCGGGGCAGCCTGCTCGCAAATCCTTAACGGTTCGGCTGCCACTTCCATCGGACACAGCTTTTGGGCGGGAGGTTCCAAATGGGGTCTGGTTGGCTGCCGTGATGGATGAGTCTGGAGAGGTAGACGGGGTGTACACCGGAGAAGTCTCCGGCTCAGAGTTCGTTTTTGAGACGAAAACCTGCGGAACATATGAGCTGCGACAAGACACCGTTCCGCCTCAACTGACACCTCAAAAGCAGCATCTTAGCGCAGGAGAGCCGGATGTTCTGCGGATGGGTTCGCGATCTGAATTGCGATTCAATACGTCCGATGCCTTGTCGGGAATCAAGAAAATTCAAGGGCAACTTGATGGGGAGTGGATCTTAATCCGCTGGGATCCCAAGCGCGAACGGATTTGGTATGAATTGGGGGATGAACGTCATGCCAAAGGGGCGAGGTCCGCCCTCTATATTTCTGTCGAAGATGCTGTCGGAAACGAAACAACTTGGTCGGGTTGGGTGCAATTCCCTTAGCCAAAAAGGGAGTTATTCAGCATCCTGAAATCCCCGTAATCCTTGCTTAAATCTGCTGTAGTCAATAAAGAATATAGCTCTGATTGACAGGCTGTTAACGAACTGTTCTTCGAGCATTAGTTCAAAGTTGTCTCGGTAGTTAGACGGGAGTGCGATCCCTTGGTCGTCTTGCAGCAAGTTGTTCTTCCAGACCACGTTGATTTCGGAACCAGGAGCAACAATCCATCGGTACACAAGGTCAACACTCCATGCATTGAAATTCATATCGTATTCGGACGAGCCTTCAGGCACCAGTTCTGTTGGTTCCAAAACGCCGTTTGCGGGCAAGGTGTAAAACGAATGATAACGCACTTGGCTCCACGAATGCCGAACCCTTCCCGATAGGCTCATGCGGTTGTTGAAAATATAATTCAAGTTGAGCACTTGGGTTAGCTCAGTGTTGTCCCGGTCTCCGAATAAGCTTTCTTCAGGCTGGGCCGGAACAGAAGGGGGAGAGAATAATAAATCCGCCCATCCGCGTTCATGCTCCTTTCGGATGAGCTTCCAAACATAGGTCAGCATCATCCGGTCATTGATCCGAATTCTCGGGGCAATGCGAAGGGTCTTTTCCTTCCAATCTGGGTAAACGTCACCGGCCGCGTACCAGCCTCCAATGTCGAATGCCAGTCGTTTGCGATAATCACTGCTGTACCAACCTTCAATGGCGTACCAGGCCGGCTGCTTCCAGGTCAGGCCATCGATACGTGAAACGAAGATGTCGTTTCCTTCGGTAGGTTGGCTGCGAATTCCCACGTTCCACGTGTTGAAGGATTTAGTGGTCCCTCGCCACTCGGCTCCCAACATCCAAGAATTGAACATCCGGGGCGTTTCGATTTGGTTGTAAGAGGTTTCCAAGGACCAGCTCATTCGGTTGAAACGGCCAAACGGCTCGTAAATGTCATAGTTCAATTCTCCTACGGTCCCGACTTCGTTGGGAGCTTCGAGGTAGCCCAAGTCGTTGGGGTCAAAGTTGGCGGATTTTTCATAATGGCCAATGGCATAGGTGAGGCTCCCCGCCATCCGACTGGCCATGATGAACCATGCATCGCCTTCATCGCTTTCATCCTCTGTGGCTTGGAATTTTCGGTTGATATTTCCCGCTCCGCTTAAACTCCAGAGGTTCTTTTTGTCACGCACTTCAAACATCGCCGATTGAACCCAGGCGTCGTAGCGTTCCCCCTCTCGAGCAACCAGGGTTCCGGCTGTTGTAACGAATCCATTGTTCGGTAGATTTTGGTCCAATACCGCAACGGAATAAGACGTCATGGAAGAGTCTGAATTTTCCCTTGCCAAAGCCTGCATGATTCCAACGCCCGTTCCTCCTTTTGTTCTTCCCGAAATCTTGGTGGCATTTAGCAACCGGGCGTCTTCTCCAATTCTGCGCGAATACAAGATACCGGTCTTGTTGAACAACTCGGTTCCCTCTTTGAAGAATTGACGGTTTTCGTCGAACTGGATCTCGAACGGGGACAAATTGAGCACAAGGTTATCTGAAACAACCTGACCAAAGTCAGGAATGAGGGTCATGTCCAACGTAAAGGCATTCCCGAGCCCCACCTTCAGGTCCATCCCTCCGTTGTACGTCGCAGCACTTTCGCCGTCTGCTGCCGTTCCATAAGCGCTGATATACGGAAATAAGCTCAAGCGCAAAGGAGGCTCAATGCCTTGAATTCCTGTAAGAATCCCCCCTTGATTTAGAGTTTCTTGAGTTGGGTCCATGGCATTCCAGACGCTTTCTTCGCGCTTTCTGCGGATGCCGCGGAAAAAATTGATGCCCCAAACTTGTTCTTCTTGTGCAGGAAATCGAAAGGCCATCCACGGAATGCGAAATTCAGCGGTCCAGCCCGCGGAGTCTATTCGGCAGGCAACATCCCAAACGGCGTCCCATGAGTCGTCAAAACTTCCTGCAGAAAGTTGCTCGTCGCTCTGCACCCCATCGGGCGTCGTGCCAAAACGAACGGCATTCACGCCGTCGTTAAAGGTGCTGAACCAAACACCAAAGTCATCGGTGTTGAGTCGTTGGTCGCGTTGACTCAGTTGGTGGAGGATGGAATCGGGTGCGCTGTCCCACATGCGGGCAGCGATATACAAAGCCGCATCGTCGTACCCAAATTGAACTTCGGTTTGTTGGCTTGGATTTGCTCCGGGGTTTGGAGACAATTGGGTAAAGTCACTTGCCACAGGAATCCCCTCCCAGCCCAGGTCGTTCAGACGACCATCAATTTGCACGGGTGCAACAAAACGAACGGCTTCGATGGATCGTTTAGCCGGCTCTTGGGCAAGCGAATAGCTTGTGCTGCACAGGGCCACCAGGCCAAGAATGAAAAGTCTCATGCTGCAAATATCTTGGTCAAACTTAGTACTATGCAAAGCACAGTAGTGTATTTTTGTTAAAAAAACTGAAAGGGCCATGGGCGAAAGAACAGGTTTATCGATAGATCTGTTCGCGGTTCAACATGCGCTGGTAATCTCGAGCATTGCGCAGGTGCTGAGCATAGCTCGCAGCAAAGGCATGAGTTCCCGAACCATCGGGTTTGGCACACATATACAAGTAATGGTGATTCTCTGCATTCAAAACGGCATCGATGTACGCTGCTTCGGGGATGCGAATAGGTCCGGGAGGAAGTCCGGGGTTTCGGTAGGTGTTGTAAGGAGAATCAACCAGCTTGTCCTGGTCGAGCAAGCGCCGGATGTTCCAATCTCCGAGCGCAAATTTGAGGGTGGGGTCCGCTTGCAACAACATGCCTTTCTTGAGGCGGTTCAGGTACAGTCCAGCGACCCTTGGTGCTTCATCAACGCGAGCAGTTTCTTCTTGGACAATGGATGCCAAAATGACAACTTCACGGGCGGTCATGCCCATGTCCGAAGCCGTTTTTAAGCGGTCCCTGTTCCACCATTTTTGACTTTCCACGATCAAACGTCTGTACACATCATCCGCCGACGCTTCCCAATACATCCGGTACGTATTCGGAATGATTTGCCATTGCACGCTGTCCGCAGCGAGTCGCAGGTGGAGGGAAGCGCTATCCGCCCAAACTTTGGGGGCAATGGCCCCGGCCAAATCTGCTACCGTCCGTTTGGCTGGCACAGTCACGTTGACTTCCGCTCGCTCCCCAGAGCCAATGCGCCGCGCTATGACGTGTGCTTCGACTTGGCCGATGTGGCAATATCGGCCCGGCCGAATCCTCCAACCTCGCCAGGTGATGATGTCATCCACCGCGGAATATCCCGTGCTGGACTCCGCATCGTCCGGTCCAATTTCGATGCACCAATTCCCATTGGATTCTCCCACCAACTCATGCCACATGGCGTATTTCGGCCATGCCCAAAGGGCTGCACATGCCATGGATCCCGTCGCAACGAAAAAAGCAACACGTTTCCAACTCATGGGAGAGATACTTTGTCAGGGCGAATGAGTTGCATGGTGTGGATGTCCACCCAATCATCGCCTTTTCGAATCCAATCTTTCATGTGTCCGGTTTTGGTGAATCCGCAGGCTTCGAATAGACCCAAGCTTGCTGCGTGGTTCCCAGGCACTTCGGCCCACAATTGATGCAGTCCAAGGTGATAAAACGCATACGATGCCAGCAGGGCAATGCCCGCTTCGGCATGCCCCTGTCTCCGCTCGTTCTCCGTGATCACCACGCCAATACCCGCACGGCTATTGCGAGGGTCAAGATGATACAGATCGACCGCACCAACGGTTTTGGCATCGGCTCCGCGTGTTTCAATCATCAGACGCAATTGCAAATCGCGCCAAATATCATGTTGGCCTGATGCGAAATTGACCAGCGCCTCTTTGCCGATGGGGTGCATCGTTGCTCCAAGCCACCATTCCGACGGCATATTCTCTAAACTGAAAAGCAATTTAGAATCATGAGGTTCCATAGCCCGCAGCCGGTGGGTTTCATTTTCCAACATGGTGCAAAGATACCCTGCTTGCCATGTGTCTTTCTTTTCTTGGTAATTTGCGTCCGCATTCAAGGCAAATACTCCACATGAATAGAGCATCGCACATACCGGGTTCACAGCAGCAATGGTCTTTTTCGGGATGGCCTTTTTTTGCGCTTTTGATGGGCGTGTTATTTCTAGCAGGTTGCACCATCAACCGGGACATCATGTTCAAGACGGGCGTGGATTATGACTTTATGGATTTGGAAGACATTGCTTCCCCGGGCTACCGCATTGCTCCCAATGACCTGTTGACCTTTCAGCTCTATTCCAACAACGGACAACGTTTGCTGGCCATTACTGCCGGAAGTACGGATTCGAAAGGCGGCAACAACATGCAGCAAATGCAGCAAAACAACCAATTGACCTACCTCGTTCGGCCAGATGGCATCTTGGAATTGCCTGAAATCGGAACGGTTCGTTTGGAGGGATTGACCTTGGATGAAGCAGAATCGTTGCTCGAAGAAGCATACAGCAGCTACTACAACTTCCCATATGCCGTATTAAGGGTCACCAACAACCGGGTGCTCTTGTTTCCAGGTGATTCAGGTAAGGCCCAGGTCATCACCTTGGAGAACATGAATACCACCTTGCTTGAAGTGCTTGCTTTAGCGGGTGGCATTGGTTCGCGAGGAAATGCTTCCAAGGTCAAGTTGATCCGCAAAACGGACACCGGAAATGACGTATACCTCATGGATCTTTCGACCATTGACGGTTTGGAGTCCGCGCGATTGGTGGTTCAGGCCAATGACATTGTTTACGTCGAGCCGTTGCCTCAATTGGTCCGGGAAGCCACCGAAAGCTTGAGTCCCATCGCGACTTTGATTTCCACGCTGACTTTGCTGTACGCTTTCATTATCAGCCCCAACTGATATGGAAATCCGAGAGACATCCTTGCAAGGGTTGAAAATAGTGGCTCCACGGAAATTTGTGGATGATCGGGGAGTGTTTTGGGAAACATGGCGGCAAGGCATGATGAGCGATGACCAAGGCCAGCCCTTGGTTTTTGTGCAGGATAACTTGTCTGTATCAGCCCGAGGGGTTCTTCGTGGACTGCATTTCCAACGTCCGCCGCATGCCCAAGGCAAGCTGGTCCGCGCAGCTTCGGGAAGCATCTTTGACGTCGCGGTGGATTTGCGTGCAGATTCACCAACCCGAGGACAATGGCATGGGTGTGTATTGTCCGTTTCCAACGGCCTCCAATTGTGGGTGCCTTCAGGATTCGCACATGGCTTCTTGGCTTTGGAAGATCAAAGTGTGGTGGAGTATCGATGCACAGCGATGTACAGCCCTGAATCCGAAGGGAGCATCCGTTGGGATGATCCAGACATAGGGATTGACTGGAGCCAAAGTGGGATGGAATTCCCTTCATCCGGTCCGGTGTTATCCGGCAAAGATGCCACTGCGCCGCTTTTGCGCGATATCGACATGCCGTTCTGAAAGGTGCTGGAAGACGAATTTCTGAACGTACCCTGTGTATAATTCCCAAATTGGGGCGATGATAAATGTGGCGCGATGAAAAGGGTGATGCTAATTTCACACCATGCCTTATTCTCCTTTGAAAGCCTCCCGCATTTCGCGTTCCCAGTGGCTGCTGACCTCCTTGTTTTTGGCCCTGGGTATTCTATCCACAGCATCTTCGCCTTCCTCATCGGATGCCCATTTTCAGCCCGTGGTTTTGGAAGCGGAAGTGTGGGTCCAAAACCGTGCGCCTCGAATCCCCAACCAAGAAGACATAGCAGGTGAAGCCGTGCCCATGGATGCCTTTGGTGTACAGGAGCAATTGGACCGGGAATTGGTGGTGAACACCTACCACCACAGTTCAACCATGATGTACCTCAAGCGTGCATCTCGCTGGTTTCCTGTCATTGAACCGATTCTAGAGGAAGAAGGAATTCCAGAGGACCTGAAGTACTTGGCGGTGATTGAGAGCGGCTTGGATCAGGTGGTATCTCCAGCTGGAGCAGCTGGTTTCTGGCAATTCATGAAAGGCACCGCCCCTGAGTACGGTCTTTTCGTGAATGCAGAAGTGGATGAGCGTTACCACGTAGAAAAGGCGACACGAGCGGCCTGCGCCTACATGCGAGAGTCTAAGGAGGAATTCGGGAGTTGGGCATTGGCTGCTGCGTCCTACAACATGGGAAAAGCCGGAGTTCGAAGGGAATTGAAAGAGCAGGGGGTCAGTACGTACTGGGATTTGCATCTCAATTCGGAAACAGCACGCTACGTGTATCGCTTACTTGCCATCAAGGCCATTTTCGAATCTCCGGGTTCGTTTGGGTTCGATTTACATAAAGATGCATTGTATCATCCCTACGAAACAAGGACGCTTTGGGTGCGGGAACGGATAGCCGATTGGGCTGCATTTGCTCGGGCCGAAGGTTCCAATCTCAAAGCTTTGAAGACCTTGAATCCTTGGCTTCGAAGAGACCAGTTGACCTCTGTTCCGGGTGATTCACTTGCTGTCTTGTTGCCAAGATGAAGGGATTGTTAACCATGGCGATAAAAGCCGCCTTGGAGGCTGGAGAGTCGATTATGTCGATTTATGAAACGGGTGATTTTGATGTCACCACCAAAGGAGATGATTCTCCTCTGACCCGGGCCGATGTCGCATCGCATGAAGTCATCATGACTCACTTGGAACCTACGGGCATTCCCGTGTTATCAGAGGAGGGCCGAGGCATACCCTTTGATGAGCGCAAGAATTGGGACCAGCTTTGGATTGTCGATCCCATTGATGGAACCAAGGAATTCATCAAACGAAATGGCGAATTCACGGTGAACATCGCCCTGGTGGAGAATCAGGTGCCGGTGTTGGGTGTCATCTTCGTTCCGGCAACGGGTGAATTGTATTTCTCCACCCGTGATGGGGGGGCATTTAAGGTGGAAGCTGATGACGGCTTTGACTCAGCCGAACAATGGATGCAAGCCGGCGTCAAGCTGCCTAAGGATCGTTCAGGTCGGCCCTACACGATCGTGGCTAGTCGCTCGCACATGTCTCCAGAAACAGAAGGCTATGTGGCTAAAATGCGTGCCGAGCATGGCGAAGTCGCCTTGATTTCCAAAGGCAGTTCACTCAAGCTTTGCATGGTCGCTGAGGGGCTAGCCGACTGTTACCCGCGTTTTGCGCCAACCATGGAATGGGATACCGCTGCGGGGCAGGCCATCTGCATGCACGCGGGGTTTGATGTGCTGGATTGGAGCACCAAAAAAACCATGCTTTACAATCGTCCGGAATTGCTGAATGCGTGGTTTTTAGTCCACTGAATTTCCGCTGACACCTCCTAGAAATTCCATGCGGTATCCGTTAACCGGTGCGCGCATTTGACCCGACGGATTCTGCTGCAACCGAGCTGCGCCAACCGTCCCTTCAGCAAACACTTCGGGAAGCGAACGAACCACGCCTGCTGGAGCTCCGGCCTTCCGCAAGGCCAATTCGAGCGCCTCCTTTTCCCAGCTATTTGTTGCTAGGGCAAGCAGCGATACAAGGTTGCCTCGGTTGATTACCCGATCCGCATTCGTTTGGAAGTGTGCGTCTTCGGTTAACGAAGAGCAGCCCAAAACCTGACACAAGGCCGCGAATTGTCGGTCATTCCCAACAGCCAAAACAATCCAGCCTTCCGTGCACGGAAGAACATCGCCATAAGGAGCGATATTGGGGTGGCCGCTTCCGTTCCGTTTGGGTGACTGACCATTGATTAGCCAATTCGTGGCTTGGTTGGCAAGGGCGGCAATGCCACACTCTTCAAGAGAAACCTCCGCAAAGATTCCTGTTTTTCCGGTGGCTCGTTCGAGCAATCCTTCGAGCACGGCTGTGAGCATCTGTTGCGATGCCAAGATGTCCATGAGTGCAACGGGCATTCTGGTGGGTGGCTGATCTGGATGGCCGTTCATGTGCATAAAGCCCGCTTCGGCTTGCACCACAACATCATACGCCAAACGAGAAGGGTCTGAAGCAAACCCGATCAACCGCACGTGGATGAGATGGGGGTGGCGGCGCGCCAAATCCGCTGGTTCTAGTCCGAATCGCGCCAAGTCCGAAGCTTTGAAGTTTTCGAGTAAAACATCGTGGTTCGCCAAAGCGTCATCCAGCCAGGACAAGCCTTCGGTTGTCCGCAAGTCCATCCACACCAATTCCTTTTTTCCATTGGCGGCCTCGTAATACGCTGAGGTTGGAGATGAGGTTGATTCTCCAGCGCTTCGCCAACTGCGGGTGACATCGCCATGAGGAGGGCATTCCACCTTGGTGACTTGCGCTCCTCGTTCGGAAAGTGCCGTTCCAGCGAGTGGCCCGGCGAGCACACTGGCCAATTCCAAAACGCGCACCCGCTCCATCGCTCGATTCGAATGTGACATGCCGTGAAATTAAGCGGACTTATTCAGGTTTGAGTGCGGCTTTGTACGTTTCGATTGCCAAAATGCGCGCTGTTGGATGATCGACGATGGGATTGGGGTAGGTGGACGTTCCAAATTCAGGAACCCATTTCCGGATGTACTGGGCCTGGCCATCGAATTTGGCCTGTTGTGCTGTGGGGTTGAATACCCTGAAATACGGAGCGGCGTCGCATCCTGAACCCGCCGCCCATTGCCATCCACCGACATTGCTCGCCAAGTCGAAGTCCAATAAATGTGCTGCGAAATGCCGTTCTCCCCAGCGCCAATCCAGCAGCAAGTGCTTGCACAGAAAGCTCGCGACGACCATACGCACTCGGTTGTGCATGAATCCGGTGGACATCAACTCTCGCATTCCTGCATCGACCAAGGGATACCCCGTTTTCCCTTCACACCATGCATGGAAATGGTCTTCATTGTTCGACCAGGGAATGCGGTCGTAAGCTGGACGAAATGCCGACTTCTCTGAATGCGGAAAATGAAACATGACGCATTGATAAAAATCGCGCCAAATCAACTCATTGATCCATTTCTCACTGACTTGGATGCCTTGTCGGTATGCGGCACGAATGCTCACGGTCCCAAACCTCAGGTGCAACGAAAGTCGACTAGTTCCATCAATCGCGGGAAAATCCCGTTGCATACCATATTTCTGCAATACATCAGAAGAGACGTTTCGTGGAGGAATGCATTCATCAAAATCTGCAGCGGCTTCAAAGCCCATGTCTTCTAGAGAAGGGATTTTTGGTGCGACCCACCCCTCGATCAAAGCATCCAAATTCTCAAGGGAAGGAGACTTAGCGAAATCATCTGCCTGAATGACGGATTTCCATTGGTTGCTGTACGGTGTGAAAACGGTGTAGGGCAAGCCGTCTTTTTTCACAACTTCCGATTTTTCCAGGAGCACGTTTTCCTTTACGCTTCGAAACATGATGCCTTCTTTCGAAAACCAATCGAGCATGCGCTGATCCCGTTTTTGTGCTTCCGGTTCGTAGTCTCGTCCAATATGAACCTGGGCAATGCGGTATCCCGAATCAGCCAATTGGGATTGCCATTCTCCCCAAACCTCATCGACGCAGCCATGGGAGACCAACAACGAACCGCCATGTTTCTTGAGTTCCTTCGAAATTCGTTGCAGCTCGCGGTGAATAAAATCGACCCGCCGATCCGCCCGATTATTTAAACGATCTAGGATTTCTCGATCGAAAATGAAAGCGCAGATGACCGGTAAACCACTTTTTAGCGCAGCTTGAAGCGCCCGGTTGTCTTCCAATCTGAGATCCCGGCGCATCCAATGAATGGCAGTGGGCTGCAAAGTTTCATGCGTCATGGTAGATATGACAGCTGCGGACTACAATTTGTTTGACGCTGCAACAAAATCAAATCAAAATGTGTTCGGTTATTGAACAAGTTCCGATACTTGCAGTTATCAGAGAAACGAAAATAAATTTATCGAAAATGAAGCAGTTTTTAATGGTCTTAGGGTTTTTCATGCTAGCTAGCGGATCGCTGGTTTTTGGGCAAGACAATCCGTGTGGTGTCGAAGGAGTTGTTGTTGAGGCTTCAAGTACTCAATTTACTCCTTCAAATGTTGAAATTGAAATGGGCCAAACGGTAGTCTGGGTCAATGTGCAGGGCACACATGATGTAAATGGTGTTGATAGCAGTATTGGAGAGTCATGGAACAATCCTGAGACGTTCTCATTTGGAGCAGTTGTTGGAAATTCAGAAGGGGTATGCATCGGGTCGCACACCTTCACAATGGAAGGTATTTACGATTATGATTGTTCGATTGGTAACCATGCCCAAAACGGCATGGTAGCCACAGTTGTGGTCACAAGCCCTCCTCCTCCTGTCACCACTGTGATGGATATCATTGCTGGAAGTGACGACCATACCTTGCTCGAAGCTGCAATCTTGGCAGCAGGACTGGACGATGCTTTGAATGGCGAAGGTCCATTGACCGTGTTCGCTCCAACCGATGACGCGATTACTTCATTGTTGGGTACTCTGGGTATAACAGCGGAAGAATTGTTGGCCTCACCTATGTTGAGCAACATCCTTCTATACCACGTGGCGGGCGGCCTCGTGATGAGTTCAGACTTGTCTGACAACCAGAGCATCGAAATGCTCCAAGGAGATTTCGTTTTGATCAATATCAATGGAGATCTAGTCACAGTCAACCAGGACGCCGTTGTTACTGAGCCGGATTTGTCAGCTGACAACGGTGTTGTGCATGTCATTGATGAAGTGCTATTGCCTACTCCAGATCAGATGACCACCGTTTTGGACATCATCAATGCCAGTGATAGCCATACGACCCTGCAGGCTGCAATTGTTGAAGCAGGACTGGAGGGAGCATTGAGCTCTGAGGGGCCCTTGACCGTGTTTGCTCCAACGGACGCTGCTTTTGAGGCACTTGCGACGGCATTGGGCGTGACTGTTTCAGGTTTGTTGGCAAGTCCCAACTTGTCTGAAATTTTGCAGCACCATGTTGTTGACGGTTTGTATTTGGCGGCTGATTTACCAGAAGGAACCATCCTCAGTTCATTGATTGGTGACGATTTGGTGTTTACCATCATGGAAGGAACGGATATGGTTCATGTCAATGATGCGATGGTGATCGTTCCAGACTTAACCGCAGATAATGGGGTTGTCCATGTTATTGATGCCGTTTTGTTGCCAACGATTTCCGGAATAGAAGAGGCGGAGAAGGGATTGGCATTGCAATTGTTCCCAAACCCAGTTAGCCAAGACATGGTTCAATTGACAGGGAATTGGGATGCAGGATCGACGTTGGTTGTTTGTGATGCCTCAGGTCGCTTGGTATTCAGCCAGCCGATGTCAAGTGGTACGCATACATGGAATGTTGAAGGTCTTCCAGTGGGAATGTATTCAGCGACGGTGCTTTCAGGATTGACCCGTCAAACGGTTTCTCTGATTGTCCAGTAAATAGAAAGTTGAAATAATCAGCGGGCTCATTCTTCGGAATGGGCCCGCTTTTTTATGCCTGATAGAGGGACTCCATGGCCTCCTCAATTTTTGGATGATGAAATTCAAAACCGCATGCAGTGGCAACCCCCGGTTCAATCCTGTTGGATGCAAAAAGAATGGAACTCATCTCTCCAAAAATCAGTTGAAGGATCCACCGTGGGACAGAAGGAGTGAAAAAGGGGCGGTGCATCGCTTTTGCGAATGCTTTCGAAAACGCGCGGTTGGTCACCGGCTGAGGACTAACGGCATTTACTGGGCCGGAGACCGAAGGGGTTTCAATTGCCCAGCAGATCATGCGCGTCAAATCGTCGATGTGAATCCAAGACTGCCAATGACTTCCGTTGCCAATAGGAGAGCCCAAACCCAGGGAGAAAACAGGAGACAAGGATTTCAAGACACCGCCTTTGAGGGACAACACGAGCCCAATACGCAAACACGTTGTTCGGCATCCCAAGTCTGAAGCTTGACGAATGGTGCTCTCCCATTGTTGAACCACTTCGCTGACAAATCCCGCTCCTGCTGCGGAAGATTCATCCCAGGTTTCATCGGAGTTTGGATACCATCCGATGGCACTGGCGCTGATGATGGATGGCGGGCGTTCATGGGGATCCAACTTGCCCAGTGCTTCCAATAAAGTTTGCGAGGATTGAATTCGGCTGTCCAAGATGTTGGTTCGCTGAGAAGCGGTCCATCGCTTGGCAATGGGTGAACCGGCCAAATGGACAATGGCCTCGGCACCCCGAATGGCATCGATGGGCAAAACGCGACTGGACGGATCCCAAACAGCGAAATCATCAACGTCAGCGGATGGTTCCCGGGCCATACGCGATAAGACCCTTACAGCGTAACCGCGCTTGTGCAGCTGTTTACAGACTGCTTGGCCAATCATTCCTGTTCCACCGGTTACAACCACCCAACGCTTTTCCATGTATATGAAACAACTCTTCGGTCCAAAATGTTGTCTTTCAGTTGGAGTCACTAGGTTTTTTGTAACTTAATAAAATCAAAATCGCCCACTATGAAACGTTTTATTCTTCAAATCGATTGTTCAGTTTCAAGAGGAGCAATGCGGTGTTTTGGGATGCTTGGATTGGCGTTCGTCGGTTTATCGGCGATGGGACAATCCTTGTGTGTGGATGGTTTTGCCGATGGATTTCCTTGCGACCGCTTTGACCTGTTGTCGCAAATGAGCAACGCTGAATTGCAAGGCACGGGCGCCAATGATATTTGGGGATGGAAGGATCCCGTGACCGGGACGGAATACGCCTTGATTGGCGAGCGCCAAGGCTTGGCCATGGTGGACTTGAGCGATCCCTACAATCCTTTGCTCGTTGCTTTCATGGACACCCAAACATCCAGCAGCTCTTGGCGAGACATGAAGGTGTATGCAGATCACGTCTATGTGGTTTCGGAAGCGGGTAACCATGGACTTCAAGTCTTGGATTTGAACCAATTGCGGGATATCACGTCCCCGCCACAAACGCTGGAACCCACCACGTGGGTTGGTTCTTTCAGTGATGCCCACAACGTGATTATCGACGAGGAATCTGCATTGCTTTATGCGGTAGGAACGAATTTGGCCAGCGGAGGGCTGGTGGTGTATGACATCAGCGAACCGGCCAATCCGCAGTTGTTGGGGGATTACAGTGAAGGTGGATACACCCACGACGCGCAAGCGGTGGTTTACCATGGGCCGGACACGCCGCACATCGGGAAGCCGATTGTTTTTGGTGCGAATGCGAACAAGTTGGTCATTTTGGACGTCACTGACCCGGCAGATATTGGTTCTTTGAGCACGACCACCTATTCGAGTTTGTCCTATACCCATCAGTGTTGGCTTACGGAAGATCACCGATATCTCTTGCTTGGAGACGAATTGGATGAACAGAACCAGGGATTCAATACACGGACAATGATCTGGGACGTGCAAGACTTGGAAAACCCATTTTTGCTGGGAGAACATTTTTCGGAAGTGGAGGCCATCGACCACAACCAATACGTCGTGGGAAACCTCTTGTTTCAATCCAATTACCGAGCCGGTTTGCGCATGCTTTCACTGACCGATGTCGCGGAAGGGGAGTTGTCGGAAATTGGATATTTTGATGTAGACCCCAACAGCAATGCGGCATTGTTTTCAGGCACCTGGTCCAATTATCCGTATTTCGAATCGGGCTTGGTGGTGGTCACATCGATTGAAGGTGGAATCTTTGTGGTCCGTCCGCGGTTTATGGAAGTGTCGGCCGTCAATGAGATGGTTTGCAGCGGCAATGATTTGATTGTGATGGTGCATGTCATGGACGGCTTGTTGCCCCCGTATGCATTGAGCATTCCAGATCTGCCAGCGGGTGTGACCTTGAACGGGTTTCAAGAAACCATGGAATCGCCGGGTGATTTTGTATTTACCATGTCTGGATTGGATGCGGTGTCGGGCGCGCTTGAACTACGTATCCGGTTGGAATCAGCGCTCAATGTCGTGGAGGAGCCATTGGAGTTCACGGTGGAACCGGGTACGATTTGGTATCCCGATGCGGATGGCGATGGCTTAGGCAATGGCAATGCGCCACAGTTTGCCTGCGATGCGCCAGATGGATTTGTGGCGGACGGTTCCGATTGTTCTGATGCATCGGCGGTGATTTATCCGGGTGCGCCAGAGCTTTGCGATAACATGGACAATGATTGCGACAATAGCATCGATGAGGGGATGGCCTTGACGATGTTTTATATGGACGCCGATGAAGACGGGTATGGCTCTGGTAGCTCTACGATTCAGGCCTGTGTGGCACCCATGGGGTATGTTGACAATGCAGATGATTGCAACGATGCTTCCAATGCCATATATCCGGGAGCTGCGGGCACTGGAGAAGGGCTTGACAACGACTGCAACGGTACAATTGAAGGAGATGAGATGTCTTTATGTCCCGGTGACTTCAACTTGGATGGGTCTATTTCCGTGGCCGATTTGTTGATTTTCTTGGGGGATTTCGGTTGCACCATCGATTGCTTTTCAGATTTGGATGGCAATGGCATCGTCAACATTGGCGATTTGCTTGGATTCCTAGCGGTCTTCGGTGATCCGTGCCCTGAAATTACGGAGTGACATCCGGGTCCGTGCCCCAAGCTTGTTGCGCTACCATGCTGGCGTACAATCCGCCGGCTTGACTCAACTCTTCCGGAGTCCCATATTCGACCATTTCCCCTTGGTCCAACACCACCACACGGTCTGCACCGCGCAGGCAGGAAATCCGGTGTGACACCATCAATATCGCAGATGATTGGCCTTCTTGGCGGATGGATTTCAGGATAAAATCCTCGGTCTCGGTGTCGACGGCGGACAAGCAATCATCCAGGATCAACAATTGAGGCTTCCGGATCAAAGCGCGTGCAATGGAAATCCGCTGCTTCTGGCCCCCGCTCAGGTTCACCCCCCGCTCACCCAATAGAGTGTCGTAGCCGTGTTTGAAACCGTCAATGTTGTGTGCGACATGTGCGTCGGTCGCCGCGTTTGAAATCATTTCATCCGAAGCTTCAGCGGATTCCAAACCAAAGGCAATGTTATTGGCGATGGTATCGGAAAACAGAAACACCTCTTGGGGAACGTAGCCTGTCATTTCTCGAAATTGATGCATGGGCCATTCCTTCACAGGTTGATTGCCGAGGGCAATGGTTCCGCCTGTCGGATCGAATATGCGCATGGCCAATTGGGCTGCCGTAGATTTCCCACTTCCGGTTCTTCCAGTGATGCCAACAATTTCTCCGGGCTTGACTGAGAATGAAATTCCTTTCAGGGCTTCAATGCCCGTTTCAGGATACGTGAAACACACCTCATGAAAAACCATTTCGCCAGAGTTGGAGGTTGGATTTCCTGAAGGAATAGGATCCTTGGGTAGGGATGAAGAATGAATGGCTGGCTCCACTTCCAGAAAAGCATTGATTCGCTTCATGGAGGCTTCCGCTTTCTGTACCAAGGACGTGACCCATCCGACGGATGCGAAAGGCCAGGTCAATAAATTCACGTAAAAGACGAATTGAAAAATGTGGCCCAATTCCAATTCGCCTGCGATGACCCTTCTTCCCCCTACATAAACCGTTAATATGGTGCTCAACCCCACAAGCAATACAATGATGGGCATGAACAGTGCTTCGGTTTTGACCAAGCGTAACACATGGCTTTTGTAATCATCAGCGCGAGTTTCAAAACGCTCTGCGGCATCCTCCTCGCGGTGAAAGGATTGCAAAATCCGAATGCCCGCAATGTGCTGTTGAACAAACGTGCTCAAGCCACTTTGTCGCTTCTGCACCGCTTCGCTTTGATGATGGATTTTTGAGCTGACCCGATAAATCGCCAAGGACATGAACGGTAGGGGAAGCAGTGCGAATAGGGTGAGTTGCACATCGATGTAAAGCATGACCCCCACTACGAGAAAAATCAAAACGGCCAAGTTCAACGTGTACATGACGGCAGGCCCCAAGTACATACGCACTTTGCTGACATCTTCGCTAATGCGATTCATTAAATCGCCTGTGTCATTGACCTTGTAGAATGCTGCATCCAAGCGCTGGTATTGATCAAAAATCTGTGCTTTGAGATCGAACTCAATGCGCCGGGACATGACAATGATGGTTTGGCGGGTAAAAAACAAAAAGATGCCTTTGATCAAATAGGTAAGCATAAACAACCCCGCTTGGAAGAAGGCAATCAAAGCAATCCATCGAAACACATCTTCCTTGCTGTGCAATGCGTCATTTCCAGACTGGACCCCTGTCCATTCACGAATGAATTCCAAAGAGTGAGGCCAGTTCCGGGTTTGTCCTTCCCCGAACACTTCCGAAGCTGAAGTGCCATCTCGAAGAGGAGCCAAGAATTCTTGGTCTGCATCCCGAAGCGCATTGACCCCTTCGCCAATGAGAGCAGGAGCATATACCGCGAACAAATTGGTCAAACCAATAAAGGCCAATCCTCCGAACAGGAGTAGCCGGTATTTCCAAAAGAACGGATTGAGCTTCAAAAGTTCGCGCATGGGCTTCAGAAGCTAAAGTTCCAGGTGACAGATGGGATGATGGGGAATAAGCTCACTTGATTGGCTTGCAAATCGAGGGATCCATTCTGCAGATCGCCTTCGTTCGAAAAGTAAATGAAATAGGGGTTGCTTCGATTGTACACGTTGTAAAAGCCGAATGTCCAGGTACTTTGGATGGCTTTGTTTTTCCGGTTCGAGGGGGTCAAAGTAGCACTGATGTCTGCTCGGTGATAGGCAGCCATGCGGTAACCGTTGCGCTCTCCATACACATCGGTGATTCGGCCTTCGTAGATGAATCGTTGCACTGGCAGGGTCAAGGAATTCCCTGTGGCATAAACAAATGCCCCTCCGAAACGCCACTTCTCACTCAATCTCCAATCGACGACTATGCTCAGGTCATGACGGCGATCGAATTTTGAAGGAAAGGCAATTCCTTGGTTCAGTTCATCGAATTGCCGATCGGTTTTACTCCAAGTATACCCTAGCCATCCCGTGATGTCTCCCAGCCGTCTTTTGAGAAACAATTCCAAACCGTACGATGAGCCTTCTCCGAAGACCAAGTTGTTGTCCACGTTGTTGCCGATGTTGTCATCGGGCAAACTGTTTTCAGCATAGGCCACTAAATTCTCCAAATCCTTCCAATAGACTTCCGCAGAGCATTCCCAATTGCGCTCTGTTCCGATGTCCTGGAAATATCCGAAGCTGACTTGTCTGCCATATTGCGGTTTGACTCGATCGGTGCTCGGTAGCCAAATGTCTCCGGGCAAAGAAGAAGAGCCCACGGAGGTCAAATGAACGTATTGGTAATTTTCACTATAACCAGCCTTGAAGCTCGCTTGGCGTCCTGATTTGACCCGAAGGGCTACACGAGGTTCAAAGCCATTGTAAAACTTGACCAAATCTCCTTTTGAATATTGAATGGGTGTTGGAACATCAAGTGGATTCAGCGGGTCTGGCATGCCATAGCGGATGAAGGGACCGACATGCCAAAATCCAGACCAACGCAATCCGGTATGGATTTGCACCCGCTCGCTGATGTCAAAGTCATCTTGCACATACCCTGCCGCTTCGTGGCTAAAGGTTTGCTCTGAAGTTCCCATGTCAAATTCGGTATCTCCGCTGCGCGCGCTAAAATCTGTCGGGATAAAGTCGTGATAAACGTAATCCACTCCTGCTTTGATGACATGCCGGGGATTGGGATACCAGGTCCATTCACTTCTTCCTGACCAATCTTTGATCCCACTTTCAAAGCCAAATTCAAATTCTTCTTGCCCGGCCATAAACGAAAACGTGTAAGCGGAATAGGTTATGCCAGTGTTCAGAAACATCTGATCATTGAGGATTCGATTCCACCGAACGGAAGCCATGGTGTTGCCCCATGGAATGCGTGTGGAAAATCCCGCATCTGCACTGCTGAAGTTGAAAACGTCCTGTCCGAAATAGCCGGACAAGAAAAGTTGATCCTTGTCCGAAAGGTGCACGTTTGCTTTGGCGTTAAGGTCATAGAAATAATAGCCGGTCCCTTCGAATGCGCCGCCCTTGAGAAAAGGCCGTGTGAGGATGTCGATGTAGGTTCTCCTTCCCGAGAGAATGATGCTGCTTTTGTCTTTGACCAGAGGGCCTTCGACCGTCAGTCGGGAACTGATCAACCCAATGCCACCGGTGGTTTTCCATTCTTTGGAGTTGCCTTCTTTCAGGGCAATATTCAAGACTGAAGAGACCCGGCCACCGTATTCGGCTGGCATCGCTCCCTTGATGATATCGACATGTTTGATGGCATCGGCATTGAAAACGCTGAAGAATCCTAACAAGTGCGATGCGTTGTACACGGTCGCATCGTCGAGCAAAATCAAATTTTGATCTGGCCCGCCGCCCCGCACATAAAACCCCGCATTGCCTTCTCCTGCGCCAGAAATTCCTGGCAAGAATTGGATGACTTTGAGCACATCCACCTCGCCCAATAGAGCCGGCAAGGTTTTGATTTGTTCTACCTCAACGGACTCCCTTCCTAAATCGGTGCTTTCCGTCCGATTGCTGCGCTCACCAACAACCGTGGCTGCTTCTTCAAACATCACCACCGCAGGCTGCAATTCGAGATTGGTGTTTTGATTTTTATACAGGGGAAGGAGAAATTCCCGTGTGGTGTATCCAATAAAGGAGACTCGCATGGTATACTCACCTTCAGGCAACGTCATGCTGAAAAAACCGTAGCCGTTGCTCGAGGATCCCCGTGTCATCCCAACAGGGATGATGTTTGCTCCAATGATCGTTTCTCCAGTAGATGCATCGAGGACCCGGCCACTCCAGCTCCACTCATCTTGAGCTTGTGTTACGCTGCTGAAGAACAAGATTCCCAAAAAAACCAACGTTCTCGGAAATCTCCTTGGTGAAAAATACATGCGACAAAAATACGATGGACTTTGAGGTCGTTTTGAAAAATAACACCTGGATTTAGGATTTGTTGGGCCGTACTTTGGGCAAGTGAAATGGAAGGTTGCATTTGCAGGGATTATTTGGACCGTCTTGGGCGGTTGCAGCTTGGGTGATGAGCGAAATCCCCGTGTATTTCGATACAACGAAAGTGCGAACCTCACATCCCTCGACCCGGCGCATGCTCGAAGCCTCGAGCCTATGTGGGTAACGGATCAAATATTCGATGGCTTGGTCGAGCTCACTTCCGAATTAAAGGTGGCTCCGCTGATTGCCCAATCCTTTGAAGTAGATAGTTCGGGAACCATTTGGGAGTTTGTTTTGAGGGATGACGTGTTTTTTCCACGAACACCGGGAATTCCGGGTCTTGAAAAGGATCGACGGCTGGTCGCAGAAGATGTGGTCTTTAGTTTGGAACGGTTGCGCGATCTGGATGTGGCGTCAAGTGGTCAGTGGATTTTGGAGTCGGTAGATTCCGAGGCGCCATTTGGAGGCATTCAAGCGATAGGAATCGATACCGTGGTCATCACGCTGAAATCTCCTTTTCCTCCGTTTTTGGGGTTGTTGACTACGTCTTATGCCAACATCGTCGCTCCAGAAGCCGTGCGTCATTTTGGGGTGGATTTCCGTTCTCACCCAGTGGGCACTGGCCCTTTTCGACTGGCTTGGTGGGTGGAAGATGTGGCCTGTGTTCTGCATCGCAATCCAAGCTATTGGGAGAAGGACTCTTCCGGACAATCTTTGCCTTATTTGGAGGCGGTCCACATCGATTTCGCCTTGGACATGGGGGCTGAATATCAGGGTCTTTTACAGGGGAGATATGATTTCATGAGTGGCCTTCACGCAGCTTACATGGAAGAATTGTTGGATGATTCGGGGCAGTTGAGACCAGAACATCAGGGCACGATTCGGCTGGAAAAAGTCCCATTTCTAAAGACGGATTACATTGGGTTGTTCTTGGGTGAGGTCAATGATGAAAACAACTGGAATCCCACCCAGGACTCGCGGATTCGGAGGGCCATGTCGTGGGCCATCGACCGAAAGGGATTGGCCCGGCATTTGCGCCGCGGGGCGGTGGTTCCAACGGATCATTTTGTTCCTCCAGGACTTTTGGGGTTGCAGCATAAAAGAGAGGAGCCAGTGCGGCGACTTTCTGAAGCAAGACTGTTGGTCGATTCGGTCAAAGCGGATCACACAGAAAGCTGGCCATCTCTTTTGTTATCCACGACATCGGACTACACGGATTTGTGTGCAGCATTGCAATTTCAATGGAAAGAAATCGGGCTTGATGTTGAAATCGAAGTGCTTTCAGCCACGGTGCATCGGGAACGCGTGGCCCAAGGCGATGCCATGATGTTCCGAAAATCCTGGTTGGCGGACTATGCTGATGCTGAGAATTTTTTGGCCTTGTTTGCCAGTAGAAATTTTGCTCCAGGGGGACCGAATTACACCCATTTTTCATCACCCCGTTATGACGCAGTTTTCCAACGAGCCATGAAGGAGAGGAATCCGGATCAACGGGATGCTTTGCACCGAGAGTTGGACGCCATGGTTGCAGATGAATTGCCGGTGATCCCCTTGTTTCATGACCAGGTCACCCATTTCATTCGCCATGAAATTTCAGGCTGGTCTATTAGCCCGACCAACCGATTGGATTTGAGACGCGTCCGGAAGAGGGATTAAAGACTTCATTGGACATCCCGTAACTTGTCCATCAGACAATTTTAGCCCATGCTCAGAATCGACAGCCACACCCATATCATTCCGCGAAATATGCCGCGGTGGACGGAAAAATTTGGTTACGGCCAGTTTATTCATCTCGAGGATAGCCCGAGGGATGGTTTTGCCCGAATGATGCAGGGAAGGAAGTTTTTTCGCGAAATAGAATCCAATTGCTGGGATGCTGAATTGCGCAAATCGGAATATGCCGCATTGGACACACAAGTTCAAGTGGTGTGTACCATCCCGGTCATGTTTAGCTATGACGCCCAAGCCAAGGACGCCTTGGAAATCGGTCAATTTTTGAACGATCATCTGGGGCAAATGGTGGCCGATGATTCAGCGCACTATGCCGGGCTTGCGACGGTGCCCATGCAGGATACGGATCTGGCCATTCAAGAATTGGAACGAGCCAAATCGCTGGGGTTGTTGGGTGTGCAAATTGGGTCCAACATCAACGGGTTGAATCTGTCAGATGACCGATTTTTCCCTTTTTTCGAAGCGTGTGAGCGTTTGAGTATGGCGGTCATGATTCATCCGTGGGATATGATGGGGAGCGAGCAGATGGAACGTTATTGGTTGCCTTGGTTGGTGGGTATGCCGGCTGAAACTTCTCGTGCGGGTAGTTCATTGGTATTTGGGGGTGTTCTAGAGAGGTTGCCGGGATTGCGGGTGATGCTAAGCCATGCTGGCGGATCATTTTTAACGACGCTCGGTCGCTTGGAACACGGATTCAATTGCCGCCCTGACTTGGTGGCCATTGACAATCCGATCAATCCGCGGGAATATGTCGGTAAATTTTGGGTCGACAGCATTACCCATGACGCGGACTTGTTGCGATACGTATTGGCTCTTCAGGGGTCCAAACGGATCTGCATGGGCTCGGATTATCCGTTTCCTTTGGGTGATTTGGAGCTTGGGAAATACATGGAGAACATGGGGTTGTCAGAGACCCAATTGAAGGATTTGTTCGCTGGAGCGGCACTCGAATGGTTGGATGTGCCGGCAACGCATTTCGACCGGTGAATTTTCAAGAAGGAAAGGAGGATGTGGAGCAACCTTGAAAGGGTGATTCGCGTTGGTTAAATGGACGTAGGGACTTATGGAACAAAAGCAAATTGATCTGATTGAAGCGTGCAAGCGCGGTGAGCCATCGGCACAGCGACAAGTGTATGCGCAATACAGTGGAATTATGTTTGCCGTAGCCATCCGGTACACCAACACCCGCGTCGATGCGGAAGATGTTTTGCAAGAATCCTGGGTGAAAGTTTTCCGTCATTTCAAGTCATTCTCGGAGCACAATAGTTTTGAGGGGTGGTTGCGTAGAATTGTCGTTAATACGGCGATTACGCACTATAGAAAAAATTTAAAGCACGCTTATCACGTGGATGTTGATGAGGTCCGTGCAACCCCTCGGGACTTGGATGCGTTCAAGGAAGTAGAATACACCAAAGAGGAATTGGATCGCGCGATCGAGCAACTGCCTCCTGGGTATGGAATGGTTTTTAAGATGTATATCATAGACGGGCTGAAGCACAAAGAAATTGCAGAGCTGCTTGGTATTGATATCAATACATCGAAGAGTCAATTGAGCCGGGCTCGGCGCTTCTTACAAGAAGTGTTGGTCGGTATGTCACAAAGAGCGAAGAAGAAAGAGTCACATGAGTCTTGAACAATTTGATCAACACATCCGTGGGATGTACGAAGGCGAATCAGTCGTTCCTCCAGCAGGTCTGGAAGATGCGGTGTTTGGGCATTTGAATCGAATGCGTTGGACGCAAAGAGCGGTGGTTGCTGTTTTGATGGTTTCAGTGGTCGGTGCCGGATATTGGGGTTTGGCACACAGTCAAATCGAAGAGGCCGTAGAAAAGACTTCCATCATGCAAGAAGTGGTTGCTGCGCAGGAGGAATCCAGAGTGGATGAAGCCGTTGCCGAACCGGAGGTTTTGGAACAGGTGGCGCTCCCTTCAACGATTTCAACCCACGCGGTTTCTCCACCATTCACTCAACCACATGTGGCCCAGGAGATGCCTTCAAATTCGACAGAACAGCTCGAAACGATCCAAACGATTCCAGCTTCATCGCTTGGGACAGCCGATCTGGATTCGGGAAATATTCAGGTCAAAACGGAAGATCATTGGGTGATTCCTGTTGTGGTAAAGCTGAAGCACTAACTTTCCGTGCAATGTCCATTGACTTGCCAAAAACATGGAGCCCCCACTTTTCATTCAGTCTTGCTGTTGTCCTTTGCACGCTGCTTTTGGCCTCTGGTGTGGTTGGATGGCAAGGTGTGGCATGTGCTGAAATCCCTTTGGATACCATTCGAGTAGATGGACGATTGCTCATAGTTGACGCTCAGGTAAAATTTGATTCGGTGTCGGTTGGGCAGAGTTCAAACACCCATGGAAGGTTGAGTCGCACCCGGAATCAACCCCAGGTTGGAAATCCTTTTGCAATGGTTGGATTGGGTTGGGGAATGGATCAATTGGCGGATGATGGACGGGCATTTCGATCATGGGGTCAAGGCCAAAATCAAAGCATCCAAGTGCAATGGGGGATGAGCAAAACCCCGAAGAGACGAGCGGGGATTGCCCGCTCCAATCCATTCACGATCGAATATTCGTTGTCATTGGAAGCGAGCAGCATGCGGGCTATGGATGTGGATTTGCTTCCGGACTCCCTGATTGGTTTTGCATTGGCGGACCTGGACCAATCTCTTTTAGCCATCACATACTCCAGGTTCCCAATTGGAGTCGAGACCGATACGCTTGCCATTTCCTCAGACCGGTTGTGGCTGTACTCAGCCACCATGGGGTTTGGAGGAAACTGGGACATCAACCAGTTGGTTTCTGCTCATTTTTCGACAGGCTTTTCAATTCTCCTAAACGAAATCCAAGAGCAGCGCTTGTTTGAGCCTGCGTTGGATCGCGGATATGCTTTCGAGGAAAACAGCTGGAGTAAGGCAAGTGTCTTGCCTTTTATCGAATGCGGTTTGCACAGGAAATGGATGGCCAACCTTTCGAGAGCCCATGGGTTCGGTGAGGTGGGAATCCGAGGAAGGTGGCAACCCAACTCACCACAACCTGTATGGCTGAGACTTGTTGCTAAATGGATCTGGAATCATGCATAGATATTGCAATCAAAGTCACTACCTTAGGAAGGTGAATCACCCTATGGCAATACTTAAATCTTTGTTAGCCTGCATGTTGTGTGGCCTGATGATGGCGAACCCGTCTTGGGGTCAATCGGTTGTCAATGGTGGATTTGAAACGTTGTCGGACCTTCCTTCCAACACGGGTCAATGGTCATTGGCTGCCGGATGGAGCAATGCGTCGAGCGCAGTTGCCGACCCTGATGTTTACCACGTAGGGGGAATTGGAGGAGGAGATTTACCAGAAACTCCTGTTGCAATCGTGGCACCATTCCAGGGCATGGCGATTGCAGGTTTTATGGCGTCGGGAACCCCTGGCGCAAATCGAAGAGAATACCTCACAGGGACTTTTTCAGAATCGTTGATACCTGGCGTTCGTTATCGGATGACTTGGTCAATGACGAATGGAAGTCCGACGGTCTTTTCTTTAGCGGGCTACGGGGTAAATGGCTTGGGAATACACTTTTCCGAGGGAAGTCTCACCCAAACTGACTTGGAACCACTGAATGTCATTCCGGCCTTTTCCATGACGCAAGTTTTTTACGACCGTGAGTGGCAAGAAGTCGCATATTCATTTACCGCCCATGAACCGGCAACGCATTTCACGTGTGGCCTTTTTGGTGCGGATGCGATGCATGCGATGGAAATTCACGATGGGGCCAACCCACAAATGGCCTATTATTTTGTGGATGCGTTTCAAATCGAGATTATATCCATGGATATAGAATCGGATGAAGAAATGGTCAGAGGTCCATCCATCAAGCCACAAACGGTCACCATTGATTTGGACACGGAAGCTTCTTGGTTTGTGCCCAATGCTTTTACGCCAAACCAAGATGGCGAAAACGATTGGTTTAAGCCAGTTTTGAGCAACTTGGACTTGGTCCGTTTTGACGTGTTCAGCCGCTGGGGAGAGTTGATGTGGAACATGGAGGCGGGCGAAGATAGAGGGTGGGATGGAAATGTTTTAGGGGCGAAGCAGGCCACACCCGGTATGTACATCTGGAAATTGGAGGCGAAAGAACTGAACGGAACCATATTGACTCGTTCGGGATCCATCAATTTGATTCGCTGAGCTAAGACATTGCCCAATGCGGGCTGTAGATTTGCATCCATGAAGGTCACTCGAATTCCACAAGTGGAAGTACTCGGCCGCGATTCACTCGCGAGAGCTTGGGTGTCGAAAGAAAAGAGCCTTGAGTCATTTTGGCCGTTTGGCTCATCGATGGAAGGGGTGGTTTCCAGCATCAATCAGGGACATTCATTGAACATAGATCGGCGAAAATCCGTATCTGAGGTCATTCGGAAACAGTACCTTCAAGCGGGGTTGTCGCCGCCAGATTCGCTCACAGCATTCGAACAAGGAGCTCATTCCGTGACGACCGGCCATCAATTGCAATTGATGGGAGGCCCGGCCTATTTTCATTACAAAATCCTGTCTTCTATCCGATGGGCAAAACAGCTTCAGGCAAAAGGCCATGCGGCCGTCCCGGTTTTTTGGATGGCTTCTGAAGATCATGATTTCGTTGAGATTTCGGCAGTTCATGGAGCCAGTGCGGAGTCCTTTGTGTGGAATCGCCCAGCGAGCGCTTCGCCACACTGTGCAGTGGGACGGATGCCTTGGACGGCCGATGACGAAAGGGGACTTCATGATTGGATGTTGTCCCAAGGAATCGATTCAAGTGAAGAGGCGATTGGAGTAGATGAAACCTTGGCAACTCGTGTGAGGCGGTGGGTGCATGACTTTTTTGGCGACGAGGGAGTGTTGATTTTGGACGGAGACGACCCAACATTGAAGGGTTTGGCAAATCATCTTTTTGTCGCTGAATGGGCAGGCGAGGGCATAGCGCCATCAGTCGTGTCAGCCACCAGTGCCCTCGAGGCACAGGGTTGGAAGGCACAACTGAAACCGCAAGTGAACAATGTCTTTCACCTCAGTAACAGCGGGGAGCGGACGCGCGCGGATCGATGGGCAACCAACCAGCCTACCGACGCTTGGCGATCGATTTCTCCTGTGGAATGGAGCCCAAATGCATCCTTGCGTCCATTGTATCAAGAGTTTTTATTGGAGAGCGCGGCAGTTGTCGGTGGGCCCGGTGAAGTGGCTTATTGGTTGCAATTGGGCGAAGCATTTCAGTTTCATGGCCTGAACCATCCGGCTTTGTTGATGCGGGATGGAGGGTTGGTTCTGTCTGATACGGCCTCGGAACTTGTGGGGAAGTTGGGGTGGGACCCTCGAAAGGGATGGTGGCGTGGACCTGAAGCGAGCGCCGCATGGGTGTCGTCCCAATTGGCATCGGAATCATCATTGCAATCGGCTTGGAAGGATTGGGAAAGCGCATTGCAAGCCTATGCGACAGGAGTCGGACGGGAGTCATTGCCTGCGACAAAGGGGACGTTGGTTCAAATGGAAAAGGAATTGTTGGCATTGAAGAAAAAGTGGAGAAAACAGGTGCGTTTGCGCCATGCGGGGTATTGCCAGGCATTGGAAGAATCGTTTGACAAATGGATTACTCCCAACGGATTGCCACAGGAACGCCAGTTGAATGCTCTTGTTTTGGCACAGTGCAAAGGAGGATGGTCTGATTGGAAGAGGGCATGGCTGGAAAGTGTTGCTGGGGCAGAAGAGCCTCAATTCCTTTTGTTTTGATTCCTTTCACGTGTCAATGGGGTGGGTTAAATTTGTCCAATGAACGATTCCACTGGTCGACCGGGTCCTGCGAAGTTGAGTTTGCAGGAAGCGACAGATGAACAGGGCCTTGCCGCATCGCCCCAACTCCCTGAAGAGGTCAAAAATTATTTAATTGATATCGACGGCACCATCACCGAAGATGTGCCCAATGAGGAGCCAGAAAGGATGTCGACGTGTGAGCCGTTTCCCGATGCGCTGGAAACCTTAAATCGCTGGCATGGCGAGGGGCATGTCATCACCTTTTTCACTTCTCGTACCGAGGGGCATCGTGCTGTGACGGAAGCATGGTTGGATAAACATGGCTTCTTATACCATGGATTGCTCATGGGCAAGCCACGTGGCGGAAATTACCATTGGATAGACAACCACATCGTCCGTGCCACGCGCTACGAAGGAACGTTTTCTGAGTTGATTCAGGAACAAGCCGAAATCCAGGTATTCAAGAAGTCTTGAAGCTCCTAGATTAGAGGGTTTCTAAAAAACGTTGAAGGATCAGGGCGGCGGCTATTCGATCCATTGCGCCTTTGACTTCGCGTTTCTTTTTCTTCATGCCTCCGATGACCATCGCTTGACGAGCTTCTCGGCTCGTAAAGGATTCATCGACGATATGAACCGCGAGGTTCGGCCATTTTTTTTCCAGTTGCTTTTGAAAGGTGTGGATGGCTGCTGTGCTATCCGTTGAGGAGGACTTTAGTTCCCAAGCGTCGGGCATACCCAATGCAAACCCAGCACAAGGTTCAGCCATAACGAGGGATTCCAAAGCTTCCCATATGCCAGAGGTGGGTACGGTTTCGTGTGGAAAAGCCATCATGGCTTGGTTGTCCGTAATTGCTAGACCTGTGCGCGCCAAACCATAATCAATTCCAATCCATCTTGCCATAAGGGGCAAGTTACATAGCATCTCATTCGCCTTGTATCTTCGCGGCATGGAGTCTTGCCTCAGGGTGTTGTTTATTCAGACTGCTTTCATCGGGGATGCCATTTTGATGACCTCTATGGTGGAGTCGTGGAGTGCTGCTCATCCCAACGATGAGATTCACGTTTGTGTTCGAAAAGGCAATGAAGGCTTGTTTCGGGGTCATCCTTTTGTCCATGAGGTCTGGGTTTGGGACAAAAAAGGGGGGGTGGTTTCGCGTTATTGCAAACTATTTCAATTGGCGAGAAGGATTCGGCAAAGAGCATTTGATGCGGTATTTACGCCACATCGTCATGCTTCATCAGGTTGGTTGACGGTGTTCAGTGGCGCCAACATCCGCTCGGCATTTTCAAGCCATCCTTTGGCCAAAGCAATGACCCACTTGGTTCCCCACCGAATGGAGGCTGGATGGCATGAGGTAGACCGGAACCACGAACTCATTGCGCCTTGGGTCGAAGGGAAAGACCTTCCAAGATTGCACCCGAATCCCCTCGATCTGGAGCGCGCAGCGACCGTTTTAGCTGATCATGATTCTGGGGTTGTCTTTGCACCATTGAGTCAATGGGGTACCAAGCAATGGCCTCTGGAACAATGGCAGGCATTGATTTTGCAAGTCAACCAAGAACATCCGCAGTGGAAGATTGTCCTAATGGGTGGAAGGCAAGACGCGTTGGAATTGGATGCGTTTGCTGACCGTTTGTGTCTTCCGCAAGTCAACGTTGTTGCAGGATGGGGATTGTTGGAAGCTGCGGCTTTGATGAAAAGAGCTCGTGCGGTGGTGACCAATGACAGTGGTCCATTGCATTTGGCGAGTGCGGTCAATGCTCCAACGGTGGCCATTTTTTGCTCGACATCTCCTGATTTTGGATTTGGCCCATTGGCTACCCATTCTCGGGTGGTGGAAACAACTGAGGCATTGCCATGCCGTCCGTGTGGTTTGCATGGTCATCCGAGCTGTCCCGAACAGCACTTCCGCTGTGGTACAGGTGTTCAAGTTCGTCAAGTGGGCGAGGCCATTGACGAATTGCTGAACGAACCCACTTAATCTATTCGGGGGCTACTCGGGGCAATCTACCCCCACGCAAAACACACGTTCTTCTCCTTGTCCGATCAATAAGATGCGAATGTCTGTTTCCGGCGAAAGAGAAGGGAATTCTCTGTTTTCGAGCGTTCCATCGGTTAAGCGAACTGCCAATCGAATAGATTGCAATAGGTCATCTTGCCAGTTGATTAGATCATAACGAAATCCGACTCCCTGAACTCGCATGACTTGCTGCATTTCAGCTAGGTCCGCCCGAGAAGTCTCTTGCGTGATGTGCAAGTCCAATGTTGCCACAGACGATTCTGCGGTTTGGGCCCATCCAAAACCCGTAGTCAAAGCCAAAATGGTGGTCAAAATTGCTGTTTTCATGTAGGAAAAATACGGCATTCGTCGCCATGGTTGAAATCATGGTGGGCGGGGTGTGGAAAAATCACATTGGAAAAAGGGATAAAGGCATGAAAATGAGCAGATGTTGAAGCATCTTTGAAAGACATTTAGAACACATGCATTTTATTGTTTCAAGCAGCCAATTGCTTCGCCATCTATCATCGCTCAGCGGCGTATTGAATAGCTCCAATACCCTGCCCATTCTGGACAACTTCTTGATTGAACTTGGTCCAGGTGAAGCGATTATCTCAGCAAGTGATTTGGAAACGACCATGACGACCAAGTTGGAAGTCAAGACAGAGGATACTGGAGCCATTGCCGTGCCAGCCAAAATGCTATTGGATATCCTGAAGGCTTTTCCAGATATTCCGTTGACGTTTAAAATAGATCCGGCGACGTTTGGGATTGAATTGACTAGTGATGCGGGCAAATACAAACTGACCGGTGCCAATGGAGACGAGTTCCCCAAGTCGCCGATGCTGGAGGATGCGGCTACCTTTGATGTTGAAGCAAAGACGTTGATTACGGCCATTAACCGAACAATCTTTGCCGCAGGCAACGATGATCTTCGCCCGGTGATGTCTGGTATTTATTTCGAGTTTTATGAAGACAATGTCCGCTTCGTCGCAACCGATGCACATCGGTTGGTTCGGTATGCACGGAATGATGTTCAGGCGGGCTCAAGCGCACAATTCATTGTCCCTAAGAAGCCATTGAATTTATTGAAAAATGCGGCATCCCAGGCGGAACGCGTTTCCATGAGCTACACCGAATCCAATGCTTGTTTCCGATTTGACGAGGTGACCATCATTTGCCGTTTGATTGAAGGAAAGTATCCCAACTATGAGGCGGTGATTCCAAAGGAGAACCCCAACCGAATGGTCATCAACCGTCAAAGCTTTTTACAAGCCATCCGACGGGTTTCCATTTTCGCGAATAAAACAACGCACCAGGTTCGATTGAAGCTTGCGGGCAGTGAACTGCATGTCAGTGCGGAGGATTTGGATTTTTCGAACGAGGCCAACGAACGACTGAGCTGCAGCTATACAGGGGAGGACATGGAAATTGGTTTCAATAGTCGTTTCCTAATGGACATGCTGAATAACCTTTCCAGCACAGAAATCTCCTTGGAGTTGTCTGCGCCGAATCGTGCAGGAATCATTCGTCCTTCAGAACCTGAAGAAGCGGGGGAGGATGTGTTGATGTTGGTTATGCCAGTGATGTTGAACGCCTGATCTCTATCGGCATGAAAAAAAGCGGGCTCATTCCCCGCTTTTTTTATGCCCAAACTCAACAGGTTCAATCCTCCGTATCAGGATTGTCGGGTTGAGGAATCACTCGGTATTCAATGTCGATCCAACCCTCATGGGAGGTGGCGGATTCGGCGTTTGAAGGTGAATTGGTGGCGTCAAACTCGCGCTGTGCAATCACGTCGGGATGGTTTGGATGTGCTTCTGCCCACCACTTTGGGAGAGGCTCTGCTGGAAGATCGTCGGGATAGACATCGGCATCGGGAAGTGGTCCCTTTTTCCGAAACAAAATGGCCAGGATTACCCCGCTGGCAGCTCCGGATATATGCCCTTCCCATGAAATGTGGGCGTCAATCGGGAGCATCCACCAAACCATGCCGCCATACAAAAAGGCAACTACGAGAGTTACGCGAAGCAAGAGCCGTGATTTCCGGATGATTCCGGATAAAAAGAGAAAAGCAGCCAAGGCATAAATCAAGCCGCTTGCTCCAATGTGATTTCCTCCTTCAGCAAAAATCCAAAGGCCGATGCCTGAAAGCAAGAAAAGTCCGCACCACAGTTTCAAAGCAATGGAACGGTAAAAATAAAAGAGGAGGCCATTGAGTGTGAAAAAGGTAGCGGTGTTGTTCCAGAGGTGTTCTAAGTCACCATGCAGAAAGGGAAACGTGAGTACTCCGTGCCACGCATTCCAATCCCTCGGATGATTCCCGAAACGTCTCCAATTCAGTTCGAACGCCTCATTTATTCCGTAGACACCCCAGATCAGCACAATAAATAAACCGGTCGTCCAAAGTGCATAGAACAAACGATTGCGATCGGGAATCCCTGGATTCCAACGGGTTTGCAATGCTTGACTTGAAGGGCGCATGATGTAAAGGTAACAGAAATGGAGGATGCAATGCTTCAACAAGTGGAGTTGGAAAAGTGATTTGATTACGCTGAAGATGGGGCATGCGCGCGCATAGATTTGAAACGCTGACGACCGCGCTTTGGGGTTCGTCCAATGAATGAGAAATATATGAGTGTAGCAGAAATTCACGCCTTGTTGGCTTTGCTTGATGATCCTGATGATTCAGTTTTCCTGCACGTACGCGGGCAATTGTTGTCCAAGGGGAAAGATGTGTTGCCATATGTGGAAGCGGAGGTTTCAAAGGCTCCCTCGTGTGAGCTGTTTCTAGAACGGTTGGAAGAATTGAGGGTTGATTTACAACGAACTGACATCCGAACGGCGGTGTCGGAATGGACAGGAATTGGAGAGCGGGGATTGTGGGAAGGAGCGATGTTGGTTCATCGAGCTTTTGACCCCCAGTGGGATTTTGTTTCGGCGCAAGCTGAATTTGATCAATTGCGCCGGGAGATATGGTTGGAGTTGAATGATGAACTTACGGCGCTGGAGCAAGTGAGAATCATCAACCACATTTTGTTTAGCGTCAAGCAATTGGAGAGTGTTCGTAAGATGCCTCATAGTCCGGCCGACTCCCTGCCTGCTGCGGTTTTGTCTCAAGGAAGAGGAAATTCGCTGGGGTTAGGGATATTGTATTTGTCCATTGCAGAGGCCCTGGGGTTGCCGATTCGAGGTGTCAATCTTCCCAATCATTTTGTCCTGGCTTATTGTGATGAGGCCCACGTTCAATCTGAGCGATCGACCATTGCCCAAGCAGGAATTCTTTTCTACATCAATCCGTTTAGCGACGGAACCGTGATTGGCCCTGTGGAAGTTTCGGAATTTCTTAGTCCGATGGACGAAAAAGAGACAGCGCGACAGTGGAAGCCGAGTGGTTCACCGGAAATCATCCAGCGCTTGGTACAGCATGTCGCTTTTTCATTGAAAGAATCGGGAGAGGAAGAAAGGGGAGATGCCCTGCTAGGAGCTTTTCGTCCCCTCATTTCATCCTCGGAGGATTCGGGTCAAGGTCCGAATGATCACTCGTCCATCTGATAGGAGGGAAGCAGATTGGGCATAAGCTAGTTGCTTAGCTAGCTTTTCGGGAAGGATAACCTCCCGATAGTACGTCTCAGGATTTTCTTGTGCCTCCAGTTGCGCACCTTCATCAAAGGCATCGATGCTTGCCGGGTCTGTCAACCCAGGCTTCACATCCAATACATGCAATTGCTCCTCCGTGTAGAGCGCAACGTACTCCGGGATTTCAGGACGAGGCCCCACCAAACTCATTTGACCACGAACCACATGCCAAAGCTGGGGCAGTTCATCCAATTTGGTGCGTCGCAAAAATTGACCGATTCGGGTAATCCGCGTGTCTGACGCTCCCATTGTAATCCCTGGGCCGATTTCCCCGGAGCGCATGGTGCGAAGCTTCAGGAGTTGAAAGGGTAAGCCGTATTGACCAATTCTCGTTTGTCGGTAAATAGCTTTTCCACGACTGTCCAATCTTATGGCGATTCCCAAAAGCAGCATCAAAGGACTAAGCAACACGCAAGCGACGCCAGCAAAGGATAGGTCAAATGCGCGTTTCATGGCTTCTGATGGAGTAAAGTCGAAACATGAAATACGACACGCTCAACAATCCAATGGATATCCTCGTCGCTCAGTTGAAGATGAATGGGCAAACTGATTTGTTCGTTGAAACAACGCTCGCTGTCAGGATATTCTTCCAGGTTTTCCCCTCTGTTTTTGTGAAGTGTCAGCATGGGCAACGGCATGAAATGAACATTCGTTGCGATGCCATCTTCGCGGAGCGCTGTCATCAGTAAATCCCGCTGTTCTGCTTGAAATGATGCAATGCGCATGGAAAACAGGTGGAAGGAGGAAGTTCTTTCTTGGTTGGTCAGCGGTGGAGCGATGTACCATGCATGCTCCGATAGCAAGGTGTGATAAATGTCAGCCAATGCCTGACGCCGTTGGAGTTGGATGGGATATTTTTGGAGTTGACTACGA
>JAPKCA010000075.1 GCA_028823145.1 Flavobacteriales bacterium | reverse complement strand
ATGCCGATGGTAACGTTTTATCGAAGTCATTGGATAACACAAGTGGAGGCATTACGAATACAGGTTCTATTGCAGGAGCAACCACTATTACCGCTTCAGGTGCTGTAACGGGTGGATCCCTAACTGACGGCACAGCGACTTTGACAGGTGGTGTGATGTCAGGGATAACAGGTATAACCCTGACCGGAGCTGACTTGGACTCGGATGATTTAACACTGAGTACGGTTGGTGCTGATGGAGATATTGTCTTAGACTCAGATGATGAGATTCACATGTATGCAGATGCTGACTTTGAGCTTTATGCTGACGACGAGGTTTGGATTTATTCAGATAACGACGGCAGCGGATCGGGAGGTGTATTTATTTATAATTGGGCTACAGCCGATGATATGAAATTATGGTCTGCTTCTAATTTGGAATTGGACGGTAACGCTCAAGTTGATATAAACTCAAGTGCTGGAGCCATTAATATTGGCAACGATGCAGTTGCTCAAGCCATCAATATTGGAACAGGTGCTGCGGCAAGAACCATTCAGGTCGGTAACGCAGCTTCAACGGCAGTGAACGTGGATGCCTTGGCGGTTGATTTGACATCGGTGAATGCGATGAACCTTTCAGATGGCACTGCTTCATTGGCATTTGATGGATCTGGAGCGACGAGTATCACAGGAGCAACAACATTGGGCATCACAGCGACGACAACAACTTTCACGGGCGATGTGAAAGGTCCTAGCTCAACAGGAGATGATGAGTTTGTCACCTACTTCCAATTGGATTCTTTAGGTAATAAGGCACCATTTCATAAAAGTGTTTCAGCGAAGAAAGTTGATTATGTGGGCTCAGGTGCTGGAGATCATCAAAATCTAACGTCTTCGACGGTGGGTGTTGGAGATCAACAAATGATCCTTCATGATAACGGTTCGATTGCAGTAATTCAATATATTCAGTCTGCTGAAGCGGCAAATGACAACAACGCATTTGCAGTTCAAAATGAATCTGCAGGTCTAAATCGTGGATCAATTCTAAAAATAAGAGATGCTGGTTATTATCACGTGGAGATCATGATTGAGCTGAACTCAACGTCTTTTGACACGTACGTAAGAGGTCAACTCGTGAAGAGCGATGCAAGTGCAGTTGAATCTGTTATAACAACGGGGGCAGTTTATGTTCCTGGAGATTATTTTAGCGAAAGTGGTTATCTGCAATTATCGGGGATTGTAGAGTGCGCAGCAGCGGACAACGCACTATTAATAAATCTCTTTGCGAAATCCATTGCAGGAACACCGACCGTGTACGTGAAATCTTTCAACGTTACGTTATCTCGTGTCGGTGAATATTGAACCTTGAACTCCATTAAAAAAGCCCCGTGTTACAACACGGGGCTTTTTTATGTCTGGATTTTTCGCGTAGCCTATTTGGCAACCCACTCAATTTGTGCTCCAAGCACTTCGAGATCATCAAAAAATGCGGGGTAACTTTTTGCCACGCACTCAGCGCCTTCAATCTCGATAGGTTGCTGAGCAGCTAACGCGATAACCGCTCCCGCCATGGCAATTCGGTGATCCCCGTGACTGGAGATCCGGACCGTCTTTGCAGAAGAGTTTTGTTTCCAGGGTTCGACCACCAAGGTGTCCTCCAATTCATTGTGAACAACGGCGATGCCCAATTTCGCAAATTCCTGCATCAGCGTTTCAGCACGGTTGGATTCCTTGTGGATCAAGCGATGCACGCCACGAAGGGTACAAGGTTTCTTGGCAAAAGCCGCGAGGACAGCCAATGGCGGAAACAGGTCAGGACAATGCGTCAAATCAACTTGGAAAGCCCGGACAGGACGCTTGGCCACTTGCACGCCGTCATCAGATCCCGACAAAGCTCCTCCAGCAAAAAGCAAAGCTCCCCGAATAGCCTCGTCAGCTTGGGGGTATTGGTTGTTTAAACCCTCTAGTTCGATTGAACTCTCTGCGGCGATCATCCCGGCAACCAACAGGAAGGCCGCACCGGACCAATCGCCATCGACGGCCGTTTCGATCGGAGAAAACACTTGTCGACCTCGAACAATGAAATGCTCAAAAGCATCATCGTGTTTGATGTCAATCCCAAAGTCCTCCAGGATACTCAACGTCATCTCAACGTATGGTTGGCTGACCAAGTCTTTCACCACCAACTCCGTGTCTTGCTCCACCGTTGGAAGGGCCATCAAAAGGCCCGTCAGGAATTGGGAGCTCAGGGAGCCATCGAGTGACGCTGCACCACCAAGCAAAGGCCCGCTCAATTCTATGGGGCAATGGCCTTCAGTCGATCGAAACGCCGCGCCCAGCTTTTCAAGAGGTTCTTGAAGGACGTCCATCGGGCGTTTGGCCAAAGTTCCCTTGGCCTCAAGAACCATTTTTTGATCAGTCAAACAAGCAATGGGAGAGAAGAGCCTCGCGGCCAACCCCGATTCACCTGCTTCCAAAATGGAGCTGCGCGGCTTCATCGGAACTCCATGTCCCGTAATGCGGACGGTATCTTCGCCGAGCTCGATGTCCGCCCCTAATTGTGCGGCCATCAAAAGCGCGGACGTGCAATCATCTGATTCCGAAATGTGGTGGATGGTCGAAGTTCCATCAGCAAGCAACGCTCCAGCAACCAGACGTTGCATGACAGACTTGGAAGCAGGAGCGTGGACCGTTCCCTTCAAAGTCGATGGCCAAACCCTCAGGATCATGTTTGACGCGGTTTGCGGCCAGTGTAGATGGTGGCAATGCCTCCCGTAAGAATGATTCGTTGGCAGTCCGTGTATCCCACGTTTTTCATCCGCTCAATAAAAGCAGACCCTTCTGGAAATGCGGCGACGCTTTCGGGTAAGTACGAGTAGGCCGCGGCATCTTTGGAGACCATTCGACCAATGGTTGGCATGATGAACCGGAAGTACAGGCCGAAAATCTGCTTCATAGGGAATGCCTGCGGTTTTGAGAATTCCAAAACAATTCCGATCCCATTCGGTTGGAGAACCCGCAGCATTTCTTGCATTCCTAGATCGAGATTCTCGAAATTTCTCACTCCAAATGCCACGGTATACGCATCAAAGGTGTCTTGATCAAAGGGTAAGTTCGCGCTGTCTCCCTCGAGCAATGTGATGCGCTCGCTCCAACCGCGTTTCGCCACTTTTCCCCGACCGACCTCCAGCATTCCTGTTGAGATGTCTACGCCGGTGATGTGTGCGTTTTTGAGCCCCATGCGCACGGCTTCAATGGCAAAATCTCCCGTGCCCGTGGCCATGTCCATGATCTTCAAAGATCCATGGTGCGCAGCAAATGTTTTTTTGAGGATGCGTATGGCGCGTTTTCTCCAAAGGACATCGATGCCAAAGGAGAACAAATGATTCAAGAAATCATAGCTGTGCGCGATGTTGTCGAACATCCGGGCCACTTGCTCTTTCTTGGATTCCGCGTCTGCCGGTGCGTAGGGGGTAACTCGTGTTCCCATGGTTGTCATTAGCCCACCATGGTGTGGCCTTCAGGGTATTTGATGTGGCGTCCTTTCAATCGCCCACCGAGAGCAAAAGCCACCGTTAGGGTGCCTACACGGCCAATGAACATGCTCAAGATGAGGATGAGCTTGCCCCATGGACTGAGCATAGGGGTGATTCCGGTACTCAGGCCTACCGTACCAAAAGCACTCACTTCTTCAAACAATAGGTCCATAACTCCTCGATCGGGCATTTCCAGGATGTGTGATTCTGTCATGGTTAACAAAAAAACCGACAAGGTGTTTCCAACGATGAAAAATAACAAGACGCTGTATGCCCGTGATCGCAAAATGTCTGGTATCGTCCGTTGAAACAATTGGACATGGTCCAGACCACGGATGGTGCGCCACACGTCTGCCAAGACTACAGCGAATGTGGATGTTTTGATGCCACCTCCTGTTGAACTGGATGATGCGCCAATGAACATAAGAATGAGGAAGATGAATTGCATGGGGATCCCCACGGCTCCGATATTCACGGTATTAAAGCCGCTTGTCCGAGTGGTACTTTGAAAGACAGATGTGGTCAGCTGTCCAAAAACGCTCATACCAGCTAGGGTTCCGTCTTTTTCGAGAAACCAAAACGAAACAGCGCCAAAAAACACAAGACCTAACGAGAAATACAACGCGACTTTCGTAGCGAAACCAATCCTTTTCCAGGGTTGTGCCATTCGTTCCCTGAGCCGCGATGGATCAAACAGGTCAAAAATGGCGACCATGCCCAAAGCACCAAAGAATACAAGCAAGGTCACAATCCAGTGAATGGCCCAGTTTTCAACAAGCGAACCATGTGTGAGCCCACCCTTGAAAAGGGTGATTCCTGCGTTGTTAAAGGCAGATATCGCATGAAAAACGGAATAGAAAATTTGCTTTCCAAGACCGAAGTTTCCAAGGCTTGAACCCCAACACAATTGAACGGCGACCGCACCGACCAATTCGATTCCAATGCACCATGCGATCACTTTGCCCAACAAGCCTGAGCTGGCATTGAAGTTGTCACGATTGACGAAATCTTCAATCACATCGTGTTGCCGAATTCCCAGCCCAAACCTGGAGGCCAATACCAAGAAAGATCCAAATGTGATGAGGTTTAATCCCCCTAGCTGAAACAGAAGGAGCAACACCACGTGACCTTTGAAAGTGAAAAAATGAGAGGCGTCCTCAACCATGAGTCCTGTTACGCACGAGGCACTAGTGGACGTAAACAGGGCATCAAGGGCATTCATGCCCCCTTTTGCCGTCGTCATTTCAGGGAGCATCAACAACACTGTTCCTGCTGTGATGATTCCCAAAAAGCTGATGATGAAGATCACGGCTGGATTCAGGCGAATTCGCGGTAGAATTCGTCCGCCTCTGACCAATTCAGCGACGACAACTGTGAAAAAATAACCTTGTATAAATATTGTGTAAAACCCTGATATTGAGTCGAATCCGAGGCTTTGAATAAACCGACCAATGAATAGTTGTCCGGTCAACAAATCACTCAATCCTTCGACGACCAAAATGCTCATCACCAGGGCTTCAAACCATGTTTTTCGAATGAATTGAATCGGATGAAATTCATAGAGAATTTTGGTAACGTATTGGATCACGTAGAAGAAAAAAGTGGATTTGACCAACGTCACGAGTAGCTCGGCGGTCTCGCTTTCATGGTGGAATCCATAGTACGATGCCAAAACCACGAGAGCGGATGCGGACACGAAAAGATTCAGGATACGCAATGTGGAGATGACTCGATCTTTCGAGTTGTAGAGCACCACATTGATGCGTTCTCTGAATTCGTTGATTGTCATGCCAATCGCTTGGAAGCGAGCGTATGTTTTTGGGACTCCCACTCCAGCCGCAGCTGGTCTTGATTGATGGGGACGACCCCAACTTTTTCACAAACGAGGCCACCAGCTAAATTGGAGATAGCCGCCAATTCAACGGGGCTTACATCACATGCCAACATCAACGAAGCCACAGCAATGACGGTATCTCCAGCACCACTTACATCGTTTATTTCTCTTGGAAATGCAGGTATGATAATATGATTTACCTCGTGTTGCGGGGCATGAATCCAAACCCCTCGCTCACTCAATGTGACCAACGCCATGTTCACTTGATGCGATTGGGTCAATGCCTCGATGGCCTGTTCAATTCCAGCATCGTCATCTTTTGCAATGGGCAAACTCATGCCTTCGCGCAATTCCTTTAAATTGGGTTTGAACAAGTCTACACCAACGTAGGTATGGAATTGATTCAATTTTGGGTCTACGGCGGTTTTGATTCCACGGGACTTTGCAGCACCGATAAGTGCTGTGATGAGCGGAGCCGTTAGAACACCTTTGTCGTAATCCTGAAAAATCAACACATCGACGTTTCCCTGTTTCATCAGTGCGATGCAACGATGCAGCAGTTCTTGAGAGGCCTCTTCTGTGATGTCTTGAACCGTTTCTTCATCTACGCGGAGGAGTTGTTGTCCGTTGCTGATGATCCTCGTTTTCACGGTGGTGGGCCGTTGTGCAGATGAAACCAAACACGACGTGCCGATGTCTTTGGACTCAAGTAGCTGACAAATTTTATTTCCTGGTTCATCTGCTCCGATGACCGAAGCGACATGCACCTTCGCACCCAGTGCCAATAAATTTCTCGCCACATTGGCCGCACCTCCAAGTCGTCGGTCTCGCGTTTTTACATCAACCACAGGGACTGGTGCCTCTGGTGAAATTCGGTTGACGTCACCAATCAAATAGGCGTCAAGCATCACATCCCCCACAACAAGTGCAGAAAGTTTATGGCTTTGATTGAGAGCTTGACTGGCGTCCACGTTGCGAAGTTAAAGCAGCGAAGTTAGAGGAGTGCGTTTACGGCCTTGGCAATCCTCCGAATGGCTTCTTGAAGTTGCTCTTCGGATGCTGCATAAGAGATCCGAATGCATTCAGGGGTTCCAAATGAAGTTCCTCCAACCGTTGCGACATGAGCCTGATCAAGCAAGTACATGGCGAAATCTTCGGCATTTTTAATCACTCCATGGGCATGCGATTTACCGAATAGGGAGCTAATGTCTGGAAACAGATAAAAGGCACCCATGGGCTTGTTGACCTTGAGTCCGTTAATCTTCGACAGCCCAGCAATCATCAGATCCCTCCGTTTTAAAAAGGCGGCTTTCATTTCATTGGCTATGCTCGGGTCCGCAGATACAGCGGCCCCCGCAGCCACCTGAGCAATGCTCGATGGAGCGGAAGTGACTTGCCCCTGGATTTTGGTGCAAGCCTTGGCAATCCACAGCGGGGCGCCAATATACCCAATCCTCCAACCTGTCATAGCAAACCCCTTCGACACTCCATTGACGGTAATAACCCGGTCCTTGATGCTTTCAATCGTTCCGATGGAAGCGTGTTGATCTGTGAAATTGATCAATTCATAGATTTCATCGCTGATCACATAGACATGGGGATGCCGGTTCAATACCTCCGCCAGAGCCAGCGTTTCCTCCATGGTGTAGACAGATCCCGATGGATTGCACGGAGAAGAATAAATCAGCAACCGAGTTTTGGGCGTAATGGCCGCCTCTAAAGCTGCAGGCTGAATCTTGAAGTCCTCTTCGATGCGCGTGGGAAGCACGACGGACTTACCATTAGCAAACGCCACCATATCAGCATAACTAACCCAATAAGGTGCCGGTAGAATCACTTCCTCACCCGCATCGATGAGTGAAAGGACGACATTGGTAATGCTTTGTTTAGCTCCGTTGGAAAGGACAATCTGACCCGGAGTGAAATGCAACCCATTGTCCCTTTCAAACTTCCTGCAAATGGCTTCTCGTACACTGAGAATTCCTGGAACCGGGGTGTAATGCGTGACGTTTTGTTCGATGGCTTCAATTCCAGCCGCCTTCATCAGCATGGGTGTATCAAAATCGGGTTCGCCGAGAGAAAGGGAAATGATATCCAATCCAGAACTTTTGAGCTCGGTTGCTTTACGCGCCATGGCGATGGTAGCGGATTCCGAAAGTCGATTGAGAAGAGCAGAAGTACGAGGATTCATCGAATCAAAAAATATGCGCTAAAATGAACGACAAAGTTAAATCCGACGGAATTCGGAGCACAAATGAAAATGGATTTTTAACCCAACTGATTGTTCATTTTTCAACAGATAACGACCATCCCTCAGTCTGGTGTGGATATCAAGAACAATCCCAAATAAGTAATCAAGCCATTGACAGGCAATAACGCGAATCCAAAGCTGAATCCATGGAGCTCTTGCAGGGTAGATTCAAGGGCATAGCAAAAAATGGGGGAAGCCACAGCGACCCATGGAATCCATCGGTCTTTCGAAATGCGCTTGGTTGTTAACCCAAAGGCAAACAAACCCAACAGAGGGCCGTAGGTGTAGTTTGCTGCAGTGAAGATGGCCGACACCACGCTCGTATCCTGGAGAGTTGAAAAAACGAGAATGACGAAAAACAAGGTGGCGGTCATGCCAAGATGAACACGTTTTCGAACGTCAAGTCCTTGTTTGGATGGCATGCCTTCCGTTCCCATCAAATCCACGCAAACGGAAGTTGTAAGAGCGGTCAGTGCGCTATCCGCCGAACTGAACGCCGATGCAAGCAACCCAACCAGGAACGCCATGCCAAGGGCCACGCCAAGCGAAGAAGTCAATGCAATGGTTGGAAATAGGCCATCTGCCCGTCCAATTTCGATGCCTTCTTGAGTGGCAAAAGCATAAAGCAAAACGCCCAACGTGAGGAACAAGACATTCACAGCGACGAGGACGATGGAGAATGAGCCCATGTTCCATCGGGCTTCACGAAGGTTCTTGCATGCAAGGTTTTTTTGCATCATATCTTGGTCCATGCCGGTCATGGCGGTTGCCACGAATGCTCCAGCCAGAAAATGCTTCACGGCATGATTCGGGGCCTTCCAATCATCCCAAACCCAAAACTTGCTCCAGGGTGTTGATTGAACGTGTTGAGGCAATTCCCAGAGGCTCCAATTCAATTGATCCGTCAGAACAACAATGGCCCAAATGACGGCGATAAGCATGGCCCCTGTTTGCAAGGTGTCCGTCCAAACAATGGTGCCGATTCCACCGTTTCGGGTATAGGCATAAATGACTCCTAAGATGATAGCCACGGCCACAGCAAGTCCTACAGGAGCATTCCATTGCCCCATGAGGTCCAAATGGAGATCCCATCCAAGCGGTTCTAGCACGAACATCTGAACCACCAAGGCAACCAAAAACAATCGGAAAGCCGCGCCAATGGTTCGGGATAAGATAAAAAAGGAAGCGCCAGTTTTGTACGCTTTTGGTCCATATCGTTCAGCGAAATAGCCATAGATACTTGTGAGCCCAAGTCGATAGTAGAGTGGAAGCAAGACAGCCATAATGAAGGCATAGCCGGCCAAATATCCCAACACCATCTGCATGTAGGTGAATCCTTGTGTGCCAACCCATCCCGGCACGCTGATAAAGGTCACCCCGCTCAAGGAGGCTCCGAGCATGCCAAATGCCACCACATACCATGGGGCCGATCTTCCGGCAAGGAAAAACTGGGACGAGTCTTCCGTTGATTTTGACCCGGTCCGATGTGCAATGAACAGGAGGATCATGACATACCCGGTGAAGACGGAAATGACGAGATATGGATTCATGCGTCAAAGATGAGGCAACGCGTAACTTTGTCGGCATGGAATTGTCCTCACGATTGATTGAGTCTGCGGTTGATCAAATGGCATCGCTGCCAGGCATAGGCCGCAAGACCGCGTTGCGATTGGTTTTACACATGTTGCGTCGCCCTGAAGA
>JAPKCA010000074.1 GCA_028823145.1 Flavobacteriales bacterium | reverse complement strand
GTTTGCGGCATACTTGATTCGAAACAAAGCCGTGGGAGTTCACATCATTGGACATACGGATGACCGTGGTGAGTTGATTGACAACCAACTGTTATCAGAACGAAGAGCCGCTGCTGTGGCCCATGCATTAACCACAGCAGGCGTCCGACTCGAGCGCATCACCTCAGTTGGGTTTGGAGAAACAGCCCCCATAACCACGAATACAACCGAAGCCGGTCGAGCACGCAATCGGCGAACAGAATTCGAAATTCTTCTCAAGAATTAAAAAAGACCAAAACAGACATTATTTGGCTGTCAAAAATTAACTTTCGCATCATGAAAAACACCTTCTTCATTGGCGTGCTCTCCTTTCTTCTTTTTTCATGCGGTGGGCCATCTACCGATTCAACAGAATCGACATCTACAGCAGAATCAGACACCACTCAATGGACCTCGTACGGAGATCCGATTGAAGATATCACTTCTTTGATTCCGGCGACAGAAGTCGCACACCTCATGGAAACGGAAGGTCAAGCTTTGGGGATATTCGAAGCCGAAATTGTGCAAAGCTGCATGACCATGGGATGCTGGATGAGCATCAAAGGGCCAACGAATGACACGGTATTGGTTTTCATGAAAGACCATGCGTTTTTCGTTCCCAAAGACGGAGTTCAAGGAAAGCGTGCTTTGTTTTCTGGCGAGGCCTTTTACGATACGCTTTCTGTTGATCTACAAAAACATTTACTTGAAGACGCTGGGGCTGAACAGTCCGTCATCGATGCGGTCACTGAATCCGCTTACGAATTGGCATTTGAAGCATCCGGCGTATGGATTGCAGATGTCCCCGAGGATGCTCCTATGGCAGGGGACGAAATGGAGTGACCCTCCCGGAACAACTCATTGAAAACAGGCTCATTTATGCGATGAGTCTTTTTTTTTGGCAAAAAAATCATTACAAAAAGGCACAGTGTCGCGTTAAGAACTTCAAATTGACCTTCGAAGACGCTGGCCGTAGCTCCACTAAATTCGAAAGGACACAATCGCTGAACATGCCGCATTCTTTTCGCTTCCTAAGATTTGTTACCATCGGCCTATTCTGGGGCTCGATGCTCTTCCCCCTCCATATGCATAGCCAATGGAGTTCCGAGGCTCATCAGGGCGAACGAACTTGGCGTGCAGCCGAGGTTGACTGGGAGCACGCGAAATATGCTTCGGCCATGAATCGGTACGAAACCTGGTTGGAGCAATCCAATGATCACGCCAGGTCCAAGGTGGCTATTGGCACATTCCGCATAGCAGCATGTGCCATTCATTTGCAGCATGCCGATGCTGAAAGTCGCATTCAAACATTCATGGATGAATTTCCTGAATCGCCCATGCTGCAAGAGGCACAATGGATGTATGCCAACCACCTTTATCGAAAGCGGGATTGGCGAGACGTCATCACAGCATTTGACGAGATTAAAACCACCCGGATGCCTGCCGAAAAAAAACTGGAGCTCACCTTTAAAAAAGGGCATGCCAAGTTTGAATTGGAGCGGTATGACGAAGCGCGATTGGATCTCTATTCCGTCATGGAAGCAGGTGAAAGTGCTGGCATATTCGCGGACAATTCAAAATACTACTTCAGCCACATTTCATACATCAAGGGCCAACCACAAGTAGCATTAACCGGATTCCAAGAGTTGGCCAATCATCCAAAATTTGGTGACATTGTCCCGATCTATATCGCCCAATTGCTTCATGAAACCGAGCAGTATGATGCACTTATCGAATACGCTCCACAAGTCCTTCATTCCGATAGTCGCATCAACGAGATCCAACGAGCGGATGTTTCTCGTCTCGTTGGAGATGCTTTGTATCGCAAACAGGACTTCTCCGGTGCTTACCCCTATCTCGAGGAAGCGTATACTTTCAGCCGAGGAAGAGAGCGAACCCGGGACTTTTCTTACCAAATGGGGTACGTGTATTACCAAGAAAAAGAATACCGCAAAGCCCTCAATTGTTTGACCCTCTCCGTTCGTGAAGACGATGCCATGGCACAAAATGCATTGTATCACATGGCCGATTGCTACATGGGGCTGCTCGAAAGGGACAAAGCAAGAACCACCTTCAAAAAGGCATCGCAGCTTGATTTTGACCCGGAAATCCGAGAGGATGCCTTGTTCAGTTATGCGAAGCTGGCCTATGAGTTGACCTACAATCCCTTTGATGATGCGATTGGGGCCATTGAACGCTACCTGAGGGAAACTCCCAATTCAGAACGCAAGGATGAAGCTCTCGGATTCTTGCTCGAGGTGTACATGTCTTCCAAAAACTATGACCGCGCGCTCTCTGCATTGAAACAAATCAAAGAAAAAACGCTTCCCGTGAAACAGGCGTATCAAATGGTGGCCTACAACCGTGGCGTAGAATTGTTTCGAAGCGGAAATTATGACGAGTCCGTCGCGTATTTCGATGATGTGCGAACGTACCCGATCAATCCTTTGCTCACGGCTGAATCTCATTTTTGGCTTGGGGAATTGAATTACTTACTCAAGCGCTACACCGAGTCCACAGGGCACTACGCCAACTTTGAATCAGCTCCTGGCGCATACCAGAGCTCACATTACGCCGATGGTATTTATGGGCGGGGGTATGCCCTGTTCAAGCGCAAAAAATACATAGATGCATTGAGTGCCTTTCGCTCCTTCCTGAAGTCTGACCCACAATTGGATGAAAAGAAAACACGGGATGCCAAATTGAGGACAGCCGATTGCTTTTTCGCGAACAAAGACTTTGAAGCTGCCTCTCGGTATTATAGTGAAGTCATCAATCAAAGTGAACAGACCGAGGAATACGCGAGAATTCAAGGTGCTGAATGCTTTGGCTCCTTGGACCGTCCATTGGAGAAAATCGCGGCATTAAACAAATTGATCGAACTCGCCCCATCATCCAACTATACGCCCGAAGCTCTCTACTCTTTAGGTAGAAGTTGCATTGAAACCAACCAGTTGGATGTTGCCAGAACTGCCTTGATTCGACTTCGAGCTGAATTCCCCAACTCTCCTCGCAACAAATATGCCCTCGTTGACTTGTGCCTCATTGGAGTGAAACAGGGAGCCGATGAAGAAGTGTTGTCCTATTGGGACATCATCCGAACAGAATATGGACAAGATGCCATTGCCGGAGATGCGTTCAATGTCGTCGAGCCATTGCTGATTGATCGGGGATTCCTTGACAACATTCCTTCCGGTGTAGGACTCAATGGCGACCAAATTGAAGAACGTTTGTTTGATGCGGCTCGATCGTTGGCAATGGAACGAAATTGTGAAAAAGCTATCAGCCGATTGGAAGAGTTCATCCGATCGTATGAGCGTGGACGTTTCCTAACCGAAGCTCACTTTTTTCTTGGAAATTGTGCTTTTGACGAAGGGGAAATCGATGTCGCTCGAAATGCGTTCGATTTCGTTCTGAACCAACCTGCTGGAGATTACACGGAAATCGCTGCGCTTGGAGCAGCCACCATGGCCTGGAACGCAGGTGATTTAACTTCAGCTCTAAGGCATTACAGCACCCTCGAAAGTGTCAGCGTGTTGCGGGAAAATCAGCTTGAAGCACGCATCGGTCTGATGCGTTGTCACTACTTGCTCGATGATTTCGATGCAGCCAAAAACTATGCGGACCAGGTGGTTGATGACCCACAAACTCCCGACGATATCAAAAGAACCGCATTGTATTGGCGAGGGAAAATTCGGTACGATCAACGGAACTACAGTGCAGCGAAAGAAGACCTGAAGCAGGTGGCAGAATACGGTGGTTCCCGCGGAGCAGAATGCCAATACCTCTTGTGCACACTCATCTTTCAAGAGGGCGATTTCTCTCAAACGGAAGCGGCCCTTTTTGAGTTGATCGATGCATTTGCTGCATACGATGAATGGAAATTCAAGGCATTCCTTCTTCTGGTAGAGTGCTACATCGAACTGGAGGATTGGTTCCAAGCCCGAACAACCGCTCAAAGCCTATTGGACAACATTTTCGAAGACTATGTCCAAAAGGGCGCTCAGGAGCAATTGGCTAGAATCAATGAACTGGAAGCCCAAGCCTTGGCCCCTGCCCCAACTCTGATCGACAGCCTTCCTGAAACGGAATCTCACCCCTTGGACTTGACCCCTGACAACCAGTGATTCTTATGCGCATTCTACTTTCCTTACGCACCGTTTTATTCGGCATCGCTCTCACAGGATTCATCCAAAGTCATGAATTGTGGGCGACTGAAACGTTGGACACCTTAGATCTCGATGTCACATTCATTGGAGATCGGGAGGTCTTGCTTCAAGATGCCCATAAGCAACTGCATTGGCCCGAGGCTTCAAGCCTTCAAAAAGCCAAACCGACCTTTTCGTACTCTATGCTTCCAAAACGGCTCAATGTTCAGCCAGAATGGAAACGAAATGGCCCTGTACGCCTCCGAGTCGACCAACCATTGCCAAGACTGTACCAAGGCTTCGTGCAAGCTGGGCTCGGTAACTTCATAAGTCCGAGTCTCGATTTCAGTTATACTGACCTGCGATCTCGGAAAGGAACATGGGGCGTTCGAGGGACTCATCACTCTTCGCAAGGAGGCTATGCTGACATCGACTCCATTGATGACCGATTCAGTTCGAATTCCGCTGAAATGTGGGCAAAACGTTTTTACGGAAAAGAAGCCGTCGAGTTGAGCACCCATTTCAAAAGAGAACGCAACAGCTATTTCGGAGGAGACACCGCTTTTTCAACTTCCAGTTTTCCTGCTTTTATGCGGTACAATGTGGCTGGCCTTCGCCTCGCAGTTCACAATTTCAACGCCGACATCAAGGATATTCGACATAACGCCACCCTTTCGTATGATTACCTATGGAATGGCGACACCTTGAGGGAGCACAACTTCGACATGGGGTTGAATCTCAACTCCTTTGTTGAGGATGTACCTGTATCGCTCTATCTCCATGCCAATATTGATCAACTCAGCATAACCACTGATGAAGGCAACCCGATAAATGCCAAGCAAGCTGTGATCGACTTGCACCCTACCATTCAACATAAAGTGGTAAAAATTAGCACCCGTTTGGGTCTGGGTTTATGGGTGGACGCACAAGGAGACACCCCCTTCTTAATTGTCCCAGAAGCCGAGGCTTCCATCAGCTTGTTAAGAGATTTATTTATCCCCTATGTCCTGATTGAAGGAGGAGTTAGGCAAAATCGCTATCAAACGGTTCTTGCAGACAATCCCTTCATCTCCTCTCCGATAGATACTCTGCGAAACACCTATGAGAAAATCCATCTTCAAGCCGGTTTAAGGGGCTCCATTACCAATGCCTTCACCTTTCACCTCAGTGCTTCCCATGAACGCTTCGACCAATTCCTTTTGTGGAGCTCAAACTCCGATAGCCACGGAAAAACCATCGCCCCGCTCTTCCGAGACATGAATCGATCCTCCATCCAAGCAGACGCTACGTGGCAATTGGATGAACAATTCACCCTCATCGGTTCCATTCAGAAATCCGTTTACAACTTTGGAGATGACACGCTTAGTTCGGCATGGAATCTCCCAACCTTTCAAACCGAAATTGGCGCAGTCTACACCTGGAAAGAGAAAGTGCGCTTCAGTAGCCAACTTGCTGTTCAAACGGGGAGGCTGACTCTCCAGTCATGGGGAGATGCTGATTCCGAATCCATCTACTCCACAACCAATGATTTTCTCGGATTTCAATCGGACTTGGGAGCTTATGCGCAATGGAATGCACAAGTCGAATATTTATACAATGGGAGGTTGAGTGGATGGGTCCAATTCGACAACCTCTTGAATCGTCCCAATCGGCTCTTACCAGGGTACAATAGCCAAAAATTCCGTTTCCAAATGGGGGTGAATTACGCCTTTTGAAGGGAGTGTGAGAAACCCGGTGAAATTTTGTGGATAAATGGGAAATTATAAGTGCTGAGGTATCAGTGTTTTCAGCGCTTTCATGCTTAATTTCGAAGGAGATTCGGTCCAACAGACCCATTCAATCGAAAAGCTTAAAACCATGGCGGAAGAAAATCAGAACGAGGAGCTCAATCAACCCCAAGACAAGCCCTCTACTTCGAGCAATAAAAGCAATTACGACGCAAGTAATATTCAGGCCCTCGAAGGGATGGAACACGTACGGATGCGTCCCTCAATGTACATCGGCGATGTCGGAGCCAGGGGATTGCATCACTTGGTCTACGAAGTCGTTGACAACTCGATTGATGAGGCCATGGCAGATCATTGTGATACCATCCATGTCATCATCAATGAAGATAATAGCATTCGGGTAGAAGACAACGGCCGAGGGATCCCCGTGGACATGCACGAAAAGGAAGGCGTTTCTGCCTTGCAGGTCGTCATGACAAAGATTGGAGCCGGTGGAAAGTTCGATAAAGACAGCTACAAGGTTTCAGGCGGCCTGCACGGTGTTGGGGTATCATGTGTGAATGCCCTATCCTCCCTTCTAAGAGCAGAAGTTCACCGGGAAGGAAAAATGTACGAGCAAGAGTACAGCAGAGGAGTCGAATCGTACCCCGTGCGAGAGATCGGAAATTCTGATCGTCACGGAACGATTGTGGAGTTCCAACCGGATTCCAAGATTTTTGAAACGCTCGTTTATTCCTATGAAACGCTCGCTGACAGAATGCGTGAATTGTCTTTCCTGAATCAGGGACTGACCATTACGCTATTGGATAAAAGAGAAACCTTGTTGGATGAAGAGGGAAATGAATTGGGATTCCATCACGAAACGTTCCATTCCGACGCAGGTTTGATTGACTTTGTAACGTATTTGGATTCCAATCGCGAGCATCTCATTTCTCAAATTATCCATGTGAACGGCGAGCGCCATGGCGTTCCCGTAGAAGTAGCCATGATGTACAATACCTCCTTTACGGAGAATTTGCACTCATATGTCAACAACATCAATACGCATGAGGGTGGAACACACTTAACGGGATTTCGTCGAGGCTTGACCCTGACGCTCAAGAAATATGCGGAAACCAGCGGCATGCTGGACAAAATCAAGTTTGATATCTCAGCTGATGACTTCCGAGAAGGCTTGACAGCGGTTGTCAGTGTAAAAGTTCAAGAACCTCAGTTTCAAGGACAAACCAAAACCAAATTAGGAAACGCCGAGGTTAGCGCCCCGGTGAGTCAGGCGGTATCCGAAATGCTCGAAGCCTATTTGGAGGAGCACCCTACGGACGCCCGAATCATCGTCAGCAAGGTGATTTTAGCAGCCCAAGCCCGTCATGCAGCGCGGAAAGCGCGCGAGATGGTCCAGCGTAAAACAGTGATGAGTGGATCGGGACTCCCCGGCAAACTGGCCGATTGTGCTGAAAAGGATCCCTCTTTATGCGAGTTGTACTTGGTCGAGGGTGATTCAGCTGGAGGCACAGCCAAACAAGGGCGTGACCGCCACAACCAAGCAATCATGCCACTGCGAGGGAAAATCCTCAATGTGGAAAAAGCAATGCAGCATAAAATCTTCGAAAACGAAGAGATTAAAAACATCTACACGGCACTTGGTGTCACATTGGGCACCGAAGAAGATGAGCGCGCCTTGAATATCAGCAAACTCCGTTACCACAAAGTCGTCATCATGTGTGACGCGGACGTTGATGGTAGCCATATTGAAACGCTAATCCTGACCTTCTTCTTCCGCCACATGAAAGAATTGATCGAAAAGGGATACATCTATATCGCGACTCCCCCATTGTATTTAGTGAAGAAGGGATCGCGTCAGGTCTACGCTTGGAATGACGATGAACGCGACTTACTGATCGAACAATTCAAAGGAGCTTCAGGAAGTGATGCGGGCATCGGTGTGCAGCGATACAAGGGTCTTGGTGAGATGAATGCAGAACAATTATGGGACACTACCATGAATCCTGAATTCAGAACTTTGCGCCAAGTAAACATCGAAAATGCTGTAGCGTGTGATCAGGTTTTCTCCATGCTGATGGGCGATGAGGTTCCGCCTCGACGAGCATTCATTGAAGAAAACGCCAAATACGCCAACATCGATATTTAAGCTAGGATTTCCCCTCAACCACTTCCCAACGGATGAATTGGACTGAACAATGTGTATGGATTACTGGGGCCAGCAGTGGCATTGGTAAAGCCGCTGCCACCCTTTGGGCAGAACGCGGGGCTTCAGTCATCCTTTCCTCCCGACGCCAAGAAGCATTAGAAGAAGTGGTCCAAGGTTGGAGCAATGAGCAACGTGAGCGTTCATTCATATTGCCCTTGGACTTGGCAGAAGGGGAAAGTCTTCCAAGTAAAGCCCAAGAGGCTTTGGGTTGGATTGGACGTATCGATGTGCTCGTGCATTGCGGAGGTATCAGTCAACGTTCACTCGTAAAAGACACCAGCATGGAGGTGGATCGCAGGGTCATGGAAATCGACTACTTCGGAACCGTGGCCTTGACCAAAGCAATTCTCCCCCATTTTATCGAACGGCAACAAGGGCAATTCGTTGTCGTGACCAGCCTGATGGGTTTATTTTCATCCCCATTGAGATCCGGATACTGTGCCGCTAAACATGCACTGCACGGATTTTTTGAATCCTTGCGCGCCGAGCATCATGATGATGGAATCTCTGTCACCATGGTGTGTCCTGGATTTATTCAAACGTCCATCTCCCTGAATGCCGTCGTCGGTGATGGCAGCCCGCAGGGAACAATGGATCAAAAAACGGGTTCAGGGATGACTGCAAAAGCATGTGCTTCTCGCTTGATTCAGGCCGTTGAGAGAAAAAAGCCAGAGGTGCTGATTGGAAAGACCGAACGATTGGCCGCCTACCTCAAACGCTTCGCTCCTGGTTTGTTGCGACGTATCGTGCGTCGAACAGCCGTGACCTAAGTCAGCGCTGATTCGCTGTTGGCATCCGTTACTGGTATTGGGGTTGGTTCCACACTTTGATTTCGTCAGATGCGGAAACCCCACCCAGAACTTCTACCGTAATTCCATCAGATAAACCAAGCTCAACCTCACGCCGTTCATAGACCTGATCGCCCATCTTGACATCCACGAAAGGTTGCTTGCCATCGTACTGAACCAGCAATTCGGCCATGGACAATACTTGCAATCTTCGGTCAAGCACCACATTGGCATTCGCGGAATAACCTGCACGTAGGAATTGATCTTCCTCCAATTGGACCGCAGCTTTTACTTCAAATTGGATTGCTCCTGCCTCTTCTAGTCCTTTTGGTGCGATGTATTCCAACGTCGCAGGTATGCGCATTCCCTCGATGGCTCCAATCGTTAACTGGATGCTCATTCCGACAGAAAGTTTTTCTACTTCCGATTCATCAATCTTCCCTACAAAAACCAAATCTGTCATATCCGCTACCGATGCGACCGTCGTGCCCTCATTGAAGTTATTGGCTTCAAT
>JAPKCA010000073.1 GCA_028823145.1 Flavobacteriales bacterium | reverse complement strand
TGACTCCTACGGGAAAGCACATCTTGAAGGACGTCACCTTGGGATTCTATTACGGTGCCAAAATTGGCATTTTGGGAGCGAACGGATCAGGAAAGTCAACCGTGATGAAAATCATCGCTGGAATTGACGATGCGTATACAGGTGATGTGACTTGGGCTCCAGGGCTTTCCGTTGGTTACCTTTCTCAGGAACCGGATCTCGATGAAAACAAAACGGTGCGGGAGATTGTAGAAGAAGGGACGCAGGAGATTGTGGATGTGTTGAAGGAATACGAGGCAATCAACGCCAAATTCATGGATGAGGATGTGCTAAACAGCCCGGACAAAATGGAGGCGTTGATCAACCGCCAAGCCGAAGTGCAGGATCAAATTGATGCGCTGAATGCCTGGGAACTTGACACCAAATTGAGCATTGCCATGGACGCATTGCGCTGTCCGCCAGATGATTCAAAGATTGGTTCGTTGTCAGGGGGTGAGCGTCGCCGTGTGGCTTTGTGTCGTTTGTTGTTGCAACAACCGGATGTGTTGCTTTTGGACGAGCCGACAAACCACTTGGATGCGGAATCCATTGATTGGTTGGAACAACATTTGGAGCAATATTCAGGAACGGTATTGTGCGTGACGCACGATCGCTACTTCTTGGATAATGTGGCCAAGTGGATCTTGGAGTTGGACCGTGGTGAGGGCATTCCTTATGAAGGGAATTACGCGTCTTGGTTGGAGCAGAAGACCAAGCGCATGGCGCAGGAAGAGAAGCATGAATCCAAGCGCCGAAAGGAATTGGAACGCGAGTTGGAATGGGTGCGTCAATCACCAAAAGGACGGCGGACGAAAAACAAAGCCCGTGTCAGCAATTACGAAGCAATGTTGTCTGTTGGCACGAGTGAAAAGGATGCTCGGTTGTCCATTCCAATCCCGAATGGTCCGCGTCTTGGAAATTTGGTGATAGAGGCGACCAAATTGCAAAAGGCATTTGGCGAACGGTTGCTCATTGAAGACTTGAGTTTTTCTTTGCCGCCTGCGGGAATCGTTGGTGTCATCGGACCGAACGGAGCTGGAAAAACCACTTTGTTCCGGATGATTATGGGAGAGGAGAAGGCAGATGACGGATCATTCAAGATGGGTGATACGGTGGAGATTGGGTATGTCGATCAACGGCATGCAGACATTGATCCTACCAAGACAGTTTGGCAAGTGATCAGTGGTGGCAATGACCAATTGGATATCGGAGGCAAACTATTCAATAGTCGAGCATATGTCAGTAAGTTCAATTTCAACGGAACCGATCAGCAAAAAAAATGCAACGTTTTGTCCGGTGGAGAACTGAACCGGTTGCATCTAGCAATGACCCTCAAGACGGAAGCCAATGTGTTGTTGTTGGACGAGCCAACCAATGACATTGATGTGGACACTTTAAGGGCTTTGGAAGAGGGAATCGAGTCCTTTGCCGGTTGTGCGGTAGTCATTTCCCACGACCGCTATTTCTTGGATCGGATTTGCACGCATATTTTGGCGTTTGAAGGGGATTCGCAAGTGTATTGGTTTGAAGGAACCTACAGCGAATACGAGGAAAACCGAAAGAAGCGTTTGGGCAACGTGGGGCCTAAGCGTGTGAAATACCGCAAGCTTGTCCGGGAATAATTACATCGGAAGGTTTGCGCCAACCCCATCGGGAAGGCTTCATTTTGGATCCATGGTAGCGGCCGTTGGGTCATGGTTGGACGCTCGGAAAGCTGGCGGAAAGTGGAGGGTGAGAATGGATGATTTGGACCCACCTCGTGTTGAACCTGGTGCTGCAGACGATATCCTGCGAACGCTTGAAGGGTTTGGACTGGAGTGGGATGGTCCAGTGATTTACCAGAGTAATCGCTTGGATCGTTATCAAGAAGTCATGGACGATTTGCACCAACGGGATTTGATTTTCCCGTGTTCGTGCACACGGAAAAATTTGCAGGGGTTGTCCGTTTATCCCGGTACATGCAGAAACCGGAAGGGGATTGATCAAAGGTCGTGGCGTATGAAAGTCCCTTCGGGTAGATTGCAATGGACTGATCGAGCAATGGGGGAGCAGTCTGTGTCTGTCGAGGCTGAGATTGGAGATTTCCTGATCAAAGGTGCGCATGGGTTTTTCACGTATCATTTCGCGAATGCCATTGATGACTTTGACCACAGTATATCAGATGTGGTGCGTGGGGCTGATTTGTTGGGTTCTACGGCCAATGAGCTTCTCGTGTATCGCGCTTTTGAAATGCAAAACTTGCGGTTTATGCACTTGCCCTTGGCATTGAATCAACTAGGCAATAAACTATCCAAGCAAACCATGGCCCAGCCAGTCGAAGCGAACGAAGCTTCTCGGCACATTAATGATGTGTTGCTTCATCTTGGTTTGGAAAAGGTGGAATTGGACGAACCCAAAATCATGCTGACATCTTCCATTGCCCAGTGGAATTGGGGGCGCATCTGAGGCCAAGCAAATTGTTCTGGATGGACGAATTTGCTATGGACGATAAGTCGGTGCCTGGGGTAGGTTGCATGGCTGTTCTAAAATGGCTGTTTCAACGCCTCCAATAGGGCGGCCTTCTGTCAATGCCTCAATGAAAGTTTCACACTCCTTCCAGGCTGCTGGATCGGTCAATAAACCACTGGCTAATTCGTGTCCGCCGTTTTTGAAGGCCAACAGACGGACCTGAGGTAATTGTTGAGCAAGGGCGCCGCTTCCTACCAATTCCAAGGCTCCTGGCGTGGACTCTGCACAGAAATGATGAATGGCACGGTCAAAAGGCACGAGCGCATCACAGGTACCATGAAATGCCAGCAAAGGGATGTGGGTCTTCCAATGCTCTGGCTCTTCAAGCGCTCCGGCAAAACTCATCACCCCTCGAATGTGTGGTGAGTGCAAATGAAATGCGGCAAAAAGTGCCGCTTCAGCTCCCGCAGAGGATCCGCTGAGAATTGCTCCATTTCCCAGGTCGGACAACATGAAATCAAGTGCTGAAATGATGTCTTCAGCGGCCATTCGAATGGCCGCACGTTTGTCTTCGATTGAAACATCGCAATGAAAGCCTTGGCTCTTTTGTCGCAATCGATAATTCACCGAAACCACTTGAAACCCCTTGTTTGCCAATGCTTTGCAAAAGGCGACATTTTGGGGGGCATCTTTTGATCCACGGCTAAATCCACCGCCGTGCGCAAATAAAATCAACGGAGCGTCGGACTGCTTCTTCTTTGGTTCGTACACATCCAAGGTCAGGATAGAGTCGGCTCGCGTGACGTATGCTAGATTTCGAGAAATCTCCTGGCCTAACCCGCTAAAAACAAATAGGTTGATACAGGACAGCAACAACCCTGTTCGGCGAACTGATAGAATAAGCGATGTTTGTGATGTCGAATTCGTCATCCTAGTTAAAATCCAAGGGGTTTCCATTCAAATCTAAAGTGCAATGAATCGTTCTATACAGTTGTTCATGTCTTTCTTCTTTTTCGGGCTAACTGCGGCTTCATTGAGCGCGCAGACGTCATCCATCAGCGGAACGGTCCTAGATGCTGAGGCCCGTTATCCATTGATCAATGCTACAGTGCAGTTAAAAAGTGTGGAAGGGGTTGTTGTGGCAACAGACCTGGATGGCCGTTTCACGTTTGACAATGTGCCTGTAGGAAGGCATTTGGTCGTGGCGTCATTCATGGGGTACGAGTCCCGTGTGTTGGATGGCATTGTCGTGACTAGTGGACGTCCAGTGATTTTGCAAGTAGACATGCAAGAATCGGTTGTTGCCATTCAAGCAGCCGAAGTGACAGCCACGCAACAAGGTGAAGTCATGAATGAAATGGCCACGGTCAGTGCCCGTGCTTTCACGGTCGAAGAAACAGATCGATATGCCGGCTCCCGTGGTGACCCAGCCCGGATGGCTAGTAATTTCGCAGGCGTTCAGGGTGCAGATGACAGCCGGAATGATATCGTCGTTCGAGGAAACAGTCCGAGCGGCGTATTGTGGCGACTAGAAGGGGTGGACATTCCCAATCCAAACCACTTTAGTATTCCCGGAAGTGGTGGAGGGCCGGTTTCTATTTTGAACAATAAAATTTTGGCCAACAGTGACTTTTTCACTGCGGCATTTCCTGCGGAATTCGGCAATAGCACCGCCGCAGTATTCGATTTGAAATTGCGCAACGGCTCCCAGGACCGCTTGGTGAGCAGCTTGCAGTTCGGGTTTTTAGGAGCAGAAGCCATGTTTGAAGGCCCCATTAACCGGGATAAACGCTCCAGTTTTTTGGTGAACTACCGGTACAGTAGTGCGGCTATTTTCTCAGCATTGGGGATTGACATCGGCACCAGTGCCATTCCCAAATACCAAGACGGGAGCTTTCGGTTGTTTTTCCCTCAATCGAATGGAGGCGCTTTGGCTATTTGGGGAATCGGAGGAAATAGCGATGTGGATATTCTCATCAGCGATCAAGAGAAACCGGAACGCAACATTTATGGGGACAATGACCGCGATCAATATTTTGGCACGGGCATGGGCATCATGGGAGCAACCTACACCCTTCCCATCGATGAGCAGACATACATGAAAGCGACGCTTTCTGCAAGCCGCGATTTTCAAGATAGCCACCATGAATTGGTGTACCGTCAACTAACTCCAGACAGCTTGTATCAATTGGACAGTTTAGCCGATTACATGGATTATCGTTTTGTCAACGACCGCTTGAGTGCGGCGGTGCATGTCAACCGAAAGTTGAGCAGAAACGCGAGCCTCCGATTTGGGCTCAATGTGGACCAGATGTTTTGGAGTTTTCAAGATAGCGTTCGGGTAGAATTGGATTCTTCTGATGCATTGGGAGGATGGGAAAAGCGTTGGGATGCAAAATTGCAAACAGCCTTGTTGCAACCTTTCTTGCAATGGAAGTATCGCCCAAATGAACAATGGACTTGGACAGCAGGCTGGCATGCTTCTTACCACTCATTGTCCGGTGATCTCTCCGCTTTTGAACCGAGGGTTGGGATGCAGTTCAAGGCCAATGATCTCACAATATTCAGCGCTGGTGCAGGACTTCACAGTCAAGCGCAAGCTTCATATCTCTATGCAAGTACAACGGGGACGGATGCGAATGGCAATCTGGTCATGCCCAACCAACAAATGGGCATGACCCGGAGTTTTCACTCGGTTTTGGGGATGTCTCGCCAATTATCTCCCAATTGGTCGTTGAAAATGGAGGCGTATTACCAGACACTATGGAATATTCCGGTCGAATTGGCTGAAAGTAGCTTTTCGCTCATCAATTCGGGGGCAGGTTTTAGTCGATTCTTCCCGGACTCTTTGTCCAATGACGGAACAGGACAGAATTTTGGTATTGAAGCAACCGTGGCTCGAGCATTTCGTGACGGTTGGTTTACGATGCTCACCGGTTCTCTGTTTGATTCGAAATACACCGGCAGTGATGGCGTGGAGCGCAACACAGATTTTAACGGTCAATATGCGTGGAATGCTCTGGCGAGTAAGGACTGGAAATTCAATGAACAATGGCGCTTGGTCACAGGAATCAAGTTTACCATGGCCGGAGGACGCTGGTATGGCGACGTCGATGAAGCGGCGAGTGCTGAAGCAAGGGAAATCGTGTACCTAGATGAAGGATTCAACGAGAACCGATTCGATCCCTACATGCGGTTGGATGTCAAAACCAATATCACCTGGAATCGACCGGAGAGCACCCATGAATTGGGCATTGATTTTGTCAATATCACCGGAAGAGAAAATGTACTAAAATTGACTTATGCGCCTGATGAGTCCGATGACTTAGAGGCCAAAGACTACCGAGAAGAGTATCAGCTAGGGTTCTTGCCCATATTCTTTTACCGGGTCGATTTTTAATCTGTTTGGCTTGTGGCTTTTGCTTTCGTCTTGATGGGCTGGGATTGACCGCTGCGCGGGTGGTATTTGGTGATTTGGTCCTTGAGGAAACGTCGATCCAAATGCGTGTAGATTTCAGTGGTCGTAATTTGAGCGTGACCAAGCATTTCTTGAACTGCGCGTAAATCAGCGCCTGCTTCTAACAAATGCGTGGCAAAACTGTGACGAAATGTGTGGGGGCTGATGGTTTTGCGCACTTGCGCATTGATGGCAGCTCGTCGGAGCATGGTAAAGGCCATTTGGCGACTCAATCCATGTCCTTTCCTTCCAAGAAACAAAACGTCTTCCTGTCCTTTTTGTGGTGCAATTTGAGATCGGTATTGCGAAAGATAATCGTCAATCGCGTCCAAGGCAGTGGTTCCAATAGGAATGATCCGTTCCTTGTTGCCTTTGCCAATCACTTGAATCACGCGATCGATGACATCCACTTTTGTTAACTGGAGTTCGCACAATTCGGTGACGCGCAATCCGCAACTGTACAAGACTTCGAGCATGGCACGATTTCGGACTCCTTCGCGCCTCGATAAGTCTACTCCTTGGATAATCGAGCCTATTTCTTTGACACTCAACACATCGGGGAGTTTCCTCTGTGGGCGGGGAGCTTCAACCAATTCAACGGGGTTGGTGTCAATAATACCTTCCAAGCGCAAGTAGCGGCAAAAGCTTCGTACGCCGGATAGCATACGAGCTTGGCTATTTCGAGCGAGATCTCGATCAAAAAGAGAGCCCATGAAATGCTCGATGGAATCCATGGTGATTTCACTCGGAGAATTCAGCCCCTCTTTTGCAATATTGAAATCAGCAAATTGCGAAATGTCGCGAGAATAAGCGGATACTGAGTTTTTGCTCAATCCGCGTTCAAGCTCTAGGTAGCTTCGATAGCCTGCAATGGCCGATCTCCAGTTAGTAGACACGTTTGTCATCAGGGGGTCCAGTTTTGTTGTGATACTAGAAGCGCCTCTTGTACGGTGACGCGCTCTCCGTCTAAGTAGGCTGTAACGAATGGTCCAGGCAAGGCATGTGCACGCCTAATTTGTTCACGAGAATTCCGCGCAGATTCATACTGCCCGTGATTTCCAGTGGTGTATTTAATCCAGTTTTCGTGTCTTTCAGCATCGACTTGATCATGAAAGTTGAATTGCTTGGCGAACCAGGCTTGCGAGACATCGCGATGTCCTGCGAGCACCTGTACACGAAATGCAATTCCAGCGTCGGGCTCTGGAATGACACGTTTTGGGTATGGAGGCGTCCCACTTGACGTCAATTGGACTTCGGAGTTTAGGGGTTGTTTTTCAGCCTGCGCTCCCTCAATTTGTTCAAGAGACCCTGGGGTAGGGCTTTCTTCGGAGACGTCATTTGCATAGAAGTCCATGTCATCAATAGGTGGGATGAAACGGTGGTGTTTTTGGTTGTTCTTGACGCTGTAGAAATGACCATGTATCCCAGATAAGCAGGATGCCAAATCACCGGATACGCGATAGGAAATACGCATGCGGGTCTGACTTGGCGCATGCTGCCATACCAGGAGGAGGGTGTCACCATACCGGTCTTTTATGCTGGGATTCCCATCGTGGATCCATTCTACATCGCATCCTGTGGGAATGATTTCCTCGATCTTCATAAATGTGCCCGGCGCAAAATCACGGATGTCAAGATCCATCTTGGCAGCATTGTCCTCCGTCTGCGCGATTTTTCGTGATACGTGGACTTCTGGATTCTGCTCAATCGCTGCATTTTCCGAAACGGATTCTCCCCAGTCGAGTGAAATCACATGGGGCTCGAATTCGACATCTTGTCGGGTTCCATTTTGAATAAACGAAAATCTCTGGGTAACATTCCCCCCTTGGAATTCGGGCAAGGCCACGATTCGCAACTTGATATGCAATGAAGGAGATGAAGGCACATCCATCCAAATGAGCTTCGCCTTTTGTCGCTCAAAAGTGAAAGAAGCATTTTGCGTTTCGATGGGGAGTACCTCCATTCCGGGAGGAAATGAAATTTGTAGCCTAGCAAAACCGCTGGCCGATCCTTGTTCAATGGTCCAGGAAGCCACAAAGGAAGACCCTGGCGCCATACTGTCCGGTAGGGTGTGTTCTTCGACCAAACCGAATCCAAAAATGAACAAGATGAGGCTTGCCAACGGCTGAATTAAAAAAGTATACAAGAAGGACGCGTTGGCCATTTCAGTTGTCGTGAATTGACAAGCAAACTACTACGCCAAGCATCGGATGGATATGCTAGTCGTATAAATTGCAAACAGTGAAATGTGGGCTGAAGTGGTTGTTTCTGCTCCGATGGGACAGGGGTAAAAAAATAGTCCTGTCCCGGCGTTCCGGGACAGGACCAACTTAACCAAATTATCACTTGATGCTTAGCTTGCGCTAAACTCACTTAAAACCACTTCAAATTTATGATGTGATGTCCTTGTATAACGGAGGTGGTAGAAGTGTTATTGACAGCCAAGCGTTAAAAAACCCTAGTCCTTGGATTTCATGGTTTCTCCGCTATCTTTGCGCCCCCAATTAAGGAATGATGAAGTCAGGAATTCACCCCGAAAATTACCGTTTAGTTGTCTTTAAAGACATGTCGAACGAATACGCTTTCTTGAGCCGGTCTACTACGAATACGAAGGAGACCATGGTTTGGGAAGATGGCAATGAATATCCTTTGGTGAAGATTGAAGTCAGCCACAAATCACATCCATTCTATACAGGAAAGGCACAATTTGTCGATACGGCTGGTCGAATCGATAAATTTCGTCGGAAGTACAATAAATTCAAAGAGACTCCTGACGCTCCTGACGCTCCTGACGCTCCTGAAGTATCTGAAGCTCCTGCTGGAGGAGACGAGTAATCGCAAATTGTTGCGGATAAAAAAAGCCATCGGTTTCCCGGTGGCTTTTTTTATGGACTTTAAGCAACGTCAGTTCTTCTGGGTAAGCAATGGGGTTGTCCCCGTGATCTCTAAGCCGTATCCAATGATGCCCTTTTTTCTAGGCGTGTCCGATAAGATGTGCATTCGGCGTATTCCCAAATTTCGGATGATCTGTGCGCCGATGCCGTAGTCTTTCGAATCAAGGGATTGCCCTTTGGCCTCTTCCTTTTTCCGGTATGCCTCAAGTTCATCAATGAGCCCTTTTCCTTTGCGAAGCTTGTTGATGTAAACGATAGCGCCTTTGCCATCTTTTTGAATTTGCTTCATGGCGGCATGCAGCTCTGGACCTTTCCCGAAATCTGTAATCTGAAATACGTCTCCGAGCATGCTTGTGCTGTGCACCCGAACAGGGACATCCTCCTCCTCATTCCAATGTCCTTTAATCAAGGCAAGATGTTCTACGTCATTGGTGAGTTGACGAAAAGCAATGGCCGTAAATGGCCCAAATGCTGTTTGTATTTCAACTTCGGTGGTGCGTTCAATGAGTGTTTCATTCAATAACCGGTATTCGATCAAATCGGCGATGGAGACCAATTTCAAGTTGAATTGATTGGCAAGTTCACGGCATTGGGCAAGGCGTGCCATGGTGCCATCTTCATTCATGATCTCAACGATCACACCTGCGGGTTCAAATCCAGCGAGTCTTGAAAAATCGATAGCAGCTTCGGTATGCCCCGCTCGACGCAGAACT
>JAPKCA010000072.1 GCA_028823145.1 Flavobacteriales bacterium | reverse complement strand
GCGATGCCGACCACGCCCACGGCGATGCCGACCACATGAACAATGAGGCCATCACCCACCCACCTCATAGCGACCAGGAACGATTTCAGGCGGGCGACTTTATCATTCATCACATTGCGGATGCGCATGACATTCACCTGTTTGGCAATGTGCACATCCCCCTTCCGGTTCTTTTATACATCGAGGGACACGGAGTAAAGGCTTTCATGAGCAACGCGTTGGAGGGACATGGCCACGGCGATCGTTTTTATGTCGATGGAAATGGAATCGATTACACGATGCATGCTGAGGAAGGGATGGACGCAACAGGAGCTGTGATACTTGCGGGTTCGATTTCAGCTGGACTGGGCGATGAAAAACTCGAGGTATGGGATTTTTCTATAACCAAATCGGTGTTTGGCATGCTGCTGATCCTCTCTATTATGGTTTGGGTTTTTGGACGCATCGCTTCTCAGTACAAGAAGAATCCTGGAAAAGCTCCAAAAGGCATAGCCAACGCAGTAGAGCCTTTGATCTTATTCATCCGCGATGAAATTGCCAAGCCATCGATTGGTGCGAAAGCTGAAAAATTCACCCCGTTTCTTTTGACGGTGTTTTTCTTCATTTTCTTATGCAATCTTTTGGGCCTCGTTCCTTTCTTGGGCGGATTCAATATTACAGGGACCATTGGAGTGACTTTGGTGTTGGCTGCGATGGTTTTTATTTTGACAACAATCAACGGCAAAAAGCATTACTGGATTCATATTGCTTGGCCTCCAGGTGTGCCTCTTCCGATTAAGTTCATTTTGGTTCCCATTGAGATGATGAGCGTTTTCATGAAACCCATTGTCTTGATGATTCGTTTGACGGCCAACATGTCGGCGGGGCACATTGTAATTTTAGCATTCTCAAGCTTGATTTTCATTTTTAGCCAAGGAGGTGAGGCAGTTGCAGCGGGAACTGGCGTCGGTATATTTTCGACGCTGTTTATGATATTTATGTACTTCCTGGAGCTTCTTGTGGCGTTCCTTCAAGCTTTTGTTTTCACTTTGCTGGCGGCTATCTATTTCGGAGAAGCCACACATGAGCCAGCGCACCATTGACTTTAAACACATCCAACTAAAACCAAAACCATGGAATTGTTGACCATTCTTTTTGATATAGGCCAAGGCCTTGCAGGATTAGGCGCAGGAGCCGCAGCTATCGGAGCTGGGATCGGCGTAGGACTAATTGGTAAAGGCGCTCTTGAGGCGATGGCTCGTCAGCCTGAGGCCATGAGCGATTTACGTTCAAATATGATTCTCGCAGCGGCACTTGTAGAAGGTGTAGCGCTTTTTGCAATCATCATTTGCCTGCTCGTAGCGCTAGCCTAATCTCCCATGGGAGCTTTATTAACACCCGCATTCGGGACCGTCATTTGGGCAACCATCGCGTTTATCGTGGTGATGTTCTTGCTTCGCCGTTTTGCTTGGGGCCCTATTTTAGAGGCGCTAACAGAGCGTGAAGAGACCATTGCTGGAGCATTGAATGAAGCTGAAAAAGTGCGCCAAGAAATGGCGGATTTGGCAGCAAGCAATGATGCTCAGTTGAAGGAGGCTCGTGCTGAACGCGACCGCATGTTGCGCGAAGCCCGCGAGATGGTCGATAAAATGATTGCTGACGCGAAAGGCAGGGCACGCGAAGAAGCGGACAAAGAAGTGGCTACCGCTAAGGATGCCATTGCTTTGGAGCGGAAGGCCGCCATTGCTGAGTTGAAAGCAGAAGTTGGAACGCTGTCCTTGGAAATCGCGGAACGTTTGTTGCGGGATCAATTGAGCACGTCGAACGAACAGCAGGATTTGGTCAACCGATTGATTGACGAATCCCCACTGAAATAAGAATATGGCCACTTCACGCGCAGTAATCCGGTACGCCAAATCCCTTTTCAGCTTGGCTGAAGAGAGAGGTGTTGTGGAGCAAATGGAGGAGGATATTCGCACAATTCATGCCGCCATAGAGGCGACCCATGAATTGGAGATCATGCTCAAGAGTCCGGTCATCAAGCCGGATCAAAAGGAGCGTGTACTAGAGAGCATTTTTGAGTCCAACCTGAGCGCGTTGACAATGGAGTTTCTGCGCATTCTGGTGCGTAAGGGACGCGAGGCCCTATTGCAAGATATTTTGGACGCAGCCTTAGGCTTGGTCCGAATTCAGCGCAATGTCCGTACAGCAGAGGTTCGTACGGCTGTTCCTATGAACGATGCCGTGCGCACTCGGGTAATGGCCGCATTGAAGAACATGCATGATGGTGATGTTGAATTGGACGAACAGGTAGACCCCTCTCTGATTGGAGGCTTCCAATTGTTCATGGAAAACCAAATGATTGACACCTCGCTTAAACGCGAGCTTCAATTGTTGCGCCGACGAATTAACAACCACGATTACGAACCGGAATCATAGAGTCCGGTCAAACGAAACTGAATACCAGCCTTATCATGGCAGAAATCAATCCAGCAGAAGTCTCCTCGATCTTACGCGAGCAATTGGCCGGCGTGAAAACCGCGGCGCAATTGGAGGAAGTAGGAACCGTCTTGCAAGTAGGGGACGGAATCGCTCGTATTTATGGACTGAGCAACGTCGGCTCCGGAGAGCTCATCGAGTTTGACAACGGAGTACGTGGCATCGCATTGAACCTCGAGGAGGACAATGTTGGTGCTGTATTGCTCGCCCCTTCGGGTGACCTCAAAGAGGGCTCTACGGTAAAACGAACGGGTCGGATTGCTTCGATTCGCACGGGCGATGGAATGTTGGGACGGGTAGTGAATACCATGGGCGAGCCGATTGACGGCAAGGGTCCAATCCAAGGCGAGTTGTATGAGATGCCTTTGGAGCGCAAGGCGCCGGGCGTCATCTTCCGTCAACCAGTCAGCGAACCACTTCAAACAGGGATCAAAGCGATTGATGCGATGATTCCGGTTGGCCGTGGACAACGTGAGCTGATCATCGGCGACCGTCAAACTGGCAAGACCACTGTCGCAATTGACACCATCATCAACCAACGTGAGTTTTACGAAGCAGGGGATCCTGTTTTCTGCATTTACGTGGCGATTGGCCAAAAAGGATCAACGGTAGCGGGGATCGTCAAGACATTGGAGGAGAATGGGGCATTGCCATATACCGTAGTGGTAGCAGCAACAGCTTCTGATCCAGCACCTTTGCAATTCTACGCACCGTTTACAGGCGCGGCGATTGGTGAATTCTTCCGTGATACCGGCCGAGCTGCGTTAGTGGTTTATGATGATCTTTCAAAGCAAGCGGTTGCATACCGTGAAGTTTCCTTGTTGTTGCGTCGTCCTCCAGGACGTGAGGCGTACCCAGGTGACGTGTTCTATTTGCACAGTCGTTTACTAGAACGCGCTTCGAAAGTGATTTCTGAGCAGACGATCGCCTCTCAAATGAATGATTTACCGGCTTCGTTGAAAGACAAAGTCAAAGGAGGTGGATCATTGACGGCATTGCCTATCATTGAAACCCAAGCGGGTGATGTTTCGGCATATATCCCAACCAATGTGATTTCTATCACAGACGGTCAAATTTTCTTGGAATCGAATTTATTTTTGAGTGGTATCCGTCCTGCGATTAATGTGGGCATCTCGGTGAGCCGAGTCGGGGGTAACGCACAAATTAAATCCATGAAAAAAGTTTCAGGCACACTGAAGCTTGATCAAGCGCAGTACCGTGAACTGGAAGCCTTTGCAAAATTCGGGTCTGATTTGGACGATGCCACGAAAGCGGTGCTGGACAAAGGGGAGCGTAACGTGGAGATTTTGAAGCAAAACCTCAATAGCCCGATGCGGGTTGAGGATCAGATCGCTATTATTTTCTGTGGCGTACGCGGTTTACTAAAAGCAGTGCCCGTCAAGAAGGTAAGAGAGTTTGAAACAGCCTACTTGTCCTACTTACGTTCGAAGCATGCGGACACAATGGACCAATTGAAAAGCGGTAAGTACGGCGATGAGCAAATCGATGTTTTGACGAAGGTGGCCAAGGAATTGACGGCTCAATACGCATAATTTAAGTCATGGCTGGAGGTCTCAAAGAAGTAAGGGAGCGAATCACATCGGTGCAAAACACCATGCAGATTACATCTGCCATGAAAATGGTGGCTGCCGCAAAATTGCGTCGCGCACAGGAAGCGATTACGCGGATGCGCCCTTATGCCGAGAAACTACAGGCCGTCTTATCGAATGTGAGCGGGTCGCTGGATAGCGGTGATGGCGTTTTTTCAGAGAAGCGTGAAGTAAAACGTGTGCTGCTGGTTGCCATTACCTCCAATCGTGGACTGTGTGGCGGGTTCAACAACAACATTGTCAAAGCGACGCGCATTGAGATGAGTGACCCATCGGTGACCTACCACGTATTGCCTTTGGGAAAAAAATCGAATGACGCCTTCAAAAAGAATAAGGACCAAGCTGCCCAAGGCTTCGATGCGGATGCTTGGCAGATTTACGATGATCTCAACTTTGGTCGCGCACAGAAGGTTGCTAAGGACATCATGGTTCAGTTTGAGAATGGCACCTACGACGAGGTGAAAATTATTTACAATCGTTTTGTGAACGCGGGAGTTCAAATTCCCACGACGGAGAACTATTTACCACTGGCTCCCATACAATCGGAAAGCGAATCCAAGATGGATACGGATTACATCTTTGAGCCTTCTCAAGAGGAGATCGTTGAACGGATCATTCCGGATTCATTGAAAGTACAGTTGTACAAAGGGCTTTTAGACAGCAATGCCGCGGAGCACGGAGCACGTATGACTGCGATGCACCAGGCTACGGAGAATGCAGGTGACCTCTTGCGTGATCTGCGCATCTCGTACAACAAGGCACGGCAAGCATCGATTACTACGGAGATCCTTGAAATTGTATCGGGCTCCGAAGCCCTGGATTCTTAACTCGGCACGGCATTTGATTCCAGCACAGGCGACGTAGATTCGGCCTATGGGATTTCAGCTTCGCATTCTCTTTTCCATGCTATTGGTAATCGTCCTGTCGTTGACTGGGACAATGTGGGTTGCTTGGAAATTTGCCAATAGGCAGGATCAGCAATACAATGATCAGCGATTAATCCGGAAGGAGGCCGCGGTACAATCGAGTCTGGAATATGTGCTGGAGAGAATGCCCGTTGCGTTTGACACCCATGAAATTCCCCTGGTTTTTTCCGATAGAATTTGTGAGTTGTCTGACGTGCACGCTCTGCAAATAGCCCTTTACAGTCCCGTAGGAACACTGCTCACCCAATCTTCTGTGTTGAGTGGGGAAGGGGCGATGGTTGGATTACCGGAAACCGTTATTGCGGCCCTCTCAACCGCAGATGCGAACGTTGAACGCATAGATCTTGGGTCGTACGTCTTGGCGTATTGGTTTTTCAAAAACCTAAACGGCGAGGTGGTTGGCATAGCGAATGTTCGTTATGACAAACGAACCGTAGAGACGGGAGACTTTCAGGGTTTTTTAAGTCAATTGGCCCCACTGTATGTCGTGCTCTTTATAGGCGGGGTTATTCTCGCGGTCCTCTTATCGAATGGATTGGTGAAAAACTTACGGATGATCCGGGACCGGATGCGTGAATTGGACCCCACCCAGGAGCAGCGTCCCATAGAATACAACCACCCAGATGCGATAGGAGAGCTAGTGGCCCAATACAACAAACTCCTCCTCCAGCTTCAACAAACTATGGGAGAGCTTGCTCAAAGGGAGCGGGAGGGAGCGTGGAGGATTATGGCGATGCAAGTAGCGCATGAAATCAAGAATCCATTAACCCCCTTAAAATTGGGTGTTCAGCAATTGGAGAAGTCATACCGTGATGGGCGCCCTGATTTCGATGAGCGCCTTCAAAGATTCTGCGCGACGGCAGTGGCTCAAATCGATGTGTTATCGAGTATTTCAAAAGACTTCTCGCTCTTAGCTGAAATTAGACTGGACGCGCTGGAGCCGACATCTCTCAAAGATTTGCTCCAAGAAGTCCTGGATCTGTACGAGTCGGCATCACCCAACGTGCAATGGGTGGTATCTGAAATCCAAGATGATGCGTTGGTCATGGCCTCCCACTCGCATTTGCTTAGGGTGTATATCAATTTGGTTAAGAATGCGCTTCATGCAATAGAGAACGTGGAGCACCCAAGGATTGAAATTCGCTGCTCAGTCCAAGACCTTGGCTGGGAGGTGGCGATTATTGACAATGGAGTGGGTATCGATGATTTGCGGATCAAGCAAATATTTGAACCGAGATTTACTTTAAAAGAAGGTGGTACCGGGCTCGGATTAACGATCGTGAAATCAGTCATAGTCCAGCTTGGCGGGAAGGTTTCGGTTTCTTCAATACAAAGTGAAGGGTCAGCTTTCAGGATTTGGTTGCCGAGGGTTTAACAAAACTTATTAACCAAGCTGTGTGATAAGTACGGTGGGGCATTTGGTGAGTTTTGGCTTTTTTTTTCAGAATATTGCTTGGGGCTTTTTCCCCCCTTTTAAAGCAATCATTTAAAATTAGTCCAATATGAAAGCAAGAATTCTTCTATTCGTGTCCGTGCTCTTTGTAGGCACGGCATGGTCACAAGGCAAGATAACCGGTAAGGTTACTGATCGCGCCTCAGGTGAGAGCATGCCGGGTGTAGCGGTAGTCGTCTCCGGCCAAAACGTCGGCGTCTTCACTGGCGCAGACGGATCATACTCCATCACCGCCAATGCGGCTTCAGACCAACTGTACTTCAGTTTCATCGGATATGGATCAGAAAGCGTAAGGCTGGGGGGTAATTCGGCGGTAAACGTCTCCATGTCTGCAGGCGTTAACCTTGATGAAGTGGTCGTTACAGCCCTCGGGGTGTCTCGGGAAAAGAAATCCCTAGGCTACTCGGTTCAAGAGCTCGGCAACGAATCCTTTACTCAGGCAAAATCGGAGAACATCGTCAAATCCTTAACGGGAAAGATTGCAGGCGTTCAGGTGACATCAGGAACAGCGATGGGCTCTTCTTCGAAAATCATCTTACGTGGTGCAAGCTCGATTACAGGGAACAACCAACCGCTTTTTGTTGTGGACGGAATCCCGATGGACAACTCAGACTATTCGTCATCCAACCAACAAAGATCTGTTGGAGGGTATGACTACGGCAATGCGATTCAGGACATGAACCCCGATGACATTGAGTCAGTTTCTGTACTGAAAGGTCCAGCCGCGGCAGCACTGTATGGATCACGCGCTTCTAACGGCGCAATCGTAATCACGACCAAATCAGGAAAAGGGCACCGTGCTTCCGGAAAGAAAGGATTGGGTGTTTCGGTGAGCAGCACAGTTGCATTCAACGATGTATATGTCCTTCCCGAATACCAGAACGCTTATGGAGGTGGAGCTGGAACTGCATGGGTTAACCAGTTGATGGTTGACAGTTTGGGAGAAACGCCAATTCCGGATTATGGATACGATGGGTCTTGGGGCCCGGCACTGGATGGAACAATGGTTCGTCATTGGGACAGCTGGTATGACTATGATGGAGACGCCGATTATGGCCAATCTCGTGCATGGTCACCTTCCGATAGCGATGTAGAAGAATTCTTCCAAACAGGCGTTACCTACAGCAACAACTTTGCGGTAACAGGCGCGACGGATGCGAGTTCTTTCCGGTTGAGTTATACGAATCACGACCAGACAGGGGTTTACGAGAATTCTTCACTGAAGCGCAACACGCTGTCATTCTCCGGGTCCTCGGACGTGAGCGATCGCATGACCGCAAGTGTTAGCGCCAATTACGTGCAAAGTGTTGGTCAAGGTCGTCCAATGACGGGTTACGGATCATCCGTGATGAGCCAGTTTACACAATGGGGCCAACGCCAATTGAGCATGGACCGTTTGCGCAACTATGAAAATGCCGATGGTTCGCATCGTACTTGGAACCGAAACAGCGCATCGGATGGCTCACCACACTATTGGGACAACCCATTTTGGGAGCGTTACAAGAATGTTCAAGATGACCAACGTGATCGGGTGTTTGGAAACATCACCATGAATTATAAGATCAACGACAATATGAGCTTTATGGGTCGTGCGTTGACAGACTTTTATGTCGACCGTCGCCAAGAGCGCGTAGCCGTAGGGGGCGTGAACGAGTCTTCTTACAGTGAATACACTCGCCAACTCCAAGAAACCAACCTTGATGGTTACTTGAATTTCAACAAAGAAATAAATTCAGACCTAAACTTAGTGGGCTTTGTGGGTGTTAACCGCCGGATCCGGAACTTCCAGCGCTTGGGCGCATATACACTGGGCGGACTGAATACCCCGGACTTATATAACATCACCAATGGGGGTGATGGTTACCAGGTTAGCGACTATGAATCATCCAAAGTCGTTAATTCGGTTTTGGGATCGGTAAGCTTGGGGTACCAGCGCACGCTGTTTATTGATATCACGGGCCGAAATGACTGGAGCTCTACGTTATCAGAAGACAACAACAGCTACTTCTACCCGTCGGCAACCGCGAGCTATGTGTTTAGCGAGCTCATCGATTCCGACGCTTTGAGCTTTGGAAAGCTGCGTTTGGGATGGGCGCAAGTGGGAAATGATACAGGTCCTTACCAAACTGGCTTGACGTACGGAGTGAATCCGAATTACGGCAGCTCAGGTTCGGCAACTGTACCAAATGCTCAAAACAATCCTGGTTTGATGCCCGAGCGGACGTCAAGCTTCGAGGTTGGAACAGAGCTGAACTTCTTCATGGATCGCTTGCGGGTGGATGCGACGTATTACGTCAGCACCACCGAAGACCTGATTTTCAACGTTCCGGTTTCAGCAGCCTCAGGATACACCAGCACGGTGTTGAATGCGGGTAAAACTGAAAACCGAGGCATTGAATTGGCGATTTCTGGAACACCGGTACAAACAGAGGACTTCCGCTGGGACATCGGCATCAACTTGGCGAAGAACCAAAATGAGTTGATCGAGTTAGCGGAGGGAGTCGAGAATATCCGGTACACATCATTGTTCGGTGTAACCTTGGAGGCTCGCCCAGGTCAGCCACTTGGTACGTTTTACGGCTACGACTTTTTGTATGATGATAACGGAAATAAATTGGTTGATCCTGACGGGTATTACCTCAAGACCGACGAAGTTGTTCCAATCGGTAACATCTTGGCAGACATGACCGGAGGGGTCTACACAGATATGCAATACAAGAATCTGTCCTTTAGCGCGCTGGTTGACTTCCAAAAGGGAGGTTCACTGCACAGTTACTCCAATCAGTGGGGTAAGTATTCCGGCACATTGGCTGAAACGGCCGAGGACGGCATGCGCGAGGATGGGGTTGTTGTAGAGGGAATGGTTGCTGAGGTAAATGCCGACGGAGATTGGGTTTCTACTGGAGTAGAAAACGCAGCATCGATAGGCGCGCAGTCTCACTTCTTCTACAATCAAGGTTACATCATTCACGCAGCTGACCAATACGACGCGAGTTTTGTCAAATTGCGTGAAATGCGACTTGATTACAACCTGCCCGCAAGCCTTACAAGCGGCTTACCGTT
>JAPKCA010000184.1 GCA_028823145.1 Flavobacteriales bacterium | reverse complement strand
AGTTGCTCATCCCCATGGATGATGACCAAGCCAACCATTTAAAGGCGTATGGGTTGGCGTATTGGCTCTTGGGACAAGAAGTGGAAGTGGAGTGGCTTCTCAATTACAGAGGAGGTAGTTTCTTGGTTCCCAATTTGCCTTCTGCTGTGAATGAATGTGTTATCCGTGGGATTAGTCATCAAGTGATCGCTGATGTGCAAGCGAGCCAGATACTTAAAAACATTGCGGATCCGGAATCCAACACAGATCGGGTGAAGTTGGAAGTTGCACCTCGAATTGCCGTTTATAGTCCAGAAGGGAAGCAACCTTGGGATGATGCTGTGACTCTGGTTTTAGAGTATGCAGAGATTCCATATGACGTGATTTATGATGCTGAAATCATGTCGGGAGTTTTGCCAGTTTATGACTGGTTGCACTTGCATCATGAAGATTTTACGGGGCAATATGGAAAGTTCTATCGCTCGTATCGGAGTGCGGCCTGGTACCAAGACGAAGTGAAACGTCAAGAAGGGACCGCTCGTACATTGGGATTTGAAAAAGTCAGTGTGATGAAGCGAAACGTGGCTTTGAAAATCCGTGACTTCGTTTTGGGAGGAGGATTTCTATTTACCATGTGCTCAGGGACAGACTCGTTCGATATCGCGCTTGCTGCGGAGGATCTTGATATATGTGAATCTGTTTTTGATGGTGACCCTGTTCAAGGAGGGGCGCAGAATCAGTTGGATTATGACCGCGGCCTGGCATTTAAAGACTATCGGATTATCACAGATCCAATGGTGTATGAGTTTTCGGACATCGATGCAACGGAGGATCATTCGAAAGTCAAGCAGATCAACGACTTTTTCACGTTGTTTGATTTCAGTGCCAAGTGGGATATTATCCCGACCATGCTAACGCAAAATCACGAGCGTGTAATTCCCGGTTTCATGGGGCAAACGACGGCATTTCGGAAGCGATTTGTGCGTCCGGATGTGACCATCATGGGGGAGAGCAAAAACACCCAAGCGGCGAAGTACATTCATGGAACGTTAGGTCAAGGCCAGTGGACCTATTACGGCGGGCACGACCCAGAGGATTACCGACACATGGTCAATGATCCACCGACTGATTTGAATCTGCACCCCAACTCAGCGGGATATCGTTTAATCTTGAATAATATTTTATTCCCTGCTGCAAGGAAAAAGGAAAGGAAAACCTAGGAAAGCTTAGTTTTTCACCATCACTGCAAGGGTGAAGAGGAACATGCCCTCACCGGATTCCTTGAAATGATAGTCCAATGGACCATTGGATTTTTTAGCCATACTGATCAAGCCAAGTCCTGCTCCTCCTTTCGCCGAAATCTCTCCGTCGCATAAGGCTTCCACATATTTTACGCGGAGTTCTTCATGTGTCATACCGTTCACATCGGACAATTTCGCCCGCAATTCGGCGGCCATTTCCAAGTCCACCATGTTACCGCATTGAAGCTGGAATCCCAGTGGGGTCATTTCAACCGTTAGGAAAATTTCTAGTCGACCAGTATCATCGAACCAACCGTGCCGTGAAACGTTTTGAAGGCACTCAATGAGTACGCTCCCGATGCGTCTCATCTGCTTATGTGTAGCTCCTGCTGAATGAACTGATTGCTCCGTTAACAGTAGGAGAGAATCGGAGATGGGAACGTTCAATTGCCCTGAATAACTAAGTAGAACTCCACCGGATTGTTCTTCGCCAGAATTCCCTTGCAACGCATGTTGCAATTCGACGAGTAGTTTCGGTTTGGTAATTGAGCTCATTTTGAAATTCATGACTAAAGTATAAAAATAATCGACGAATCACTACATACTTTAGCCAAAACATGTTTGACGACGGATAAAGGTAATGGAGTATGGTTGGGAAAAGTTTGTTTTCCTCTTCTGTTTTTTCAACGAATATCGAAGAGTTATGCATGTCTTAATCTCTCA
>JAPKCA010000071.1 GCA_028823145.1 Flavobacteriales bacterium | reverse complement strand
CCAATCCACAAACCAATCAAACCGGCTGGTACCACCTGAATGGAACAGCTGATGGTTGCGCCCTTGGGCCTGATTCAGTTTGGATTGACGTTTTACCGGTTCCTGAAATTATCTCACTAAACGCGCCACCTGTGTGCCTTGGCACCGATGCATTGCTAACAGCCACAACGAATATTCCAGGCTGTTCATTTATATGGTACAACGCTGAAGGAGATCCAATCGGCATCGGCAATCCATTGATTCTTGAGGCTGTTTCATACGCCGACGTCCAAACGTACTCCTGTGTAGCAGAACTTGGAGCATGTTCTTCAGCTTTAGAGACGGTACTATTTGACGTTGTTACGCCCTTGGCCCTTTTCATCGTGGATGATTTCGGCGTGGAAATCGAAGAGATTAGCCTCTGTTCAGGAGAAGGTTTAAGTTTGAATGCCGAAGGTCCTAACGGCACGGAATGGCAATGGGATAATCCAAGCGGAAATGCCACTTCGAACAACGGATGGACTGTAAACAATGCGCAGCCGAACGGAACCGGCTGGTATGTCCTCCATGGAAACATCGGTGACTGCCCCATGATTTCCGACTCGGTTTTTGTTGAGATTCTACCGACTCCTGGCCCTCCAGAACTCATGGGCTTCAATCCCGTGTGCGAAGGCTCTACCATGAGCTTGACAGCCATCGTAGAAACGGGGGCAACCATTATTTGGAACCAAGATTTCTGGGGTACTTGGGAGGATTTGACCTGGACGCTCTCAGACATTCCATTGCAAGCGGACGGCATGTACAGTGCCTATGCTGTTTTGAACGGTTGTGCCTCCGAGGTTTCAACAGCCTACTTGGAGGTGATTCCGTTGCCTCTAGTCCAATTGGAGGACTTCGAAACTCTGACGGTTTTTAGATGCCCAGACGGATCCGCTGTGATGGACCTCCCCGAATATGATCCGGCATACGTCGCCGACTGGACCTTCACCGACCTGGATGGAAATGAAATGGATTTTGGGACTGGCTCGATTCTCGAAACCGTTGCGGATGGCACGTACCATGTTAGCTTGACCACCGGTTCTCCTTGTGATTTACAGGCATCAGGAGCTTTCGAAGTCGAAACAGTCGTTTGTGAAATGACCATCCCCAATGTGTTTTCACCCAACCAAGATGGCGACAACGATAGCTTTAGCGTACCGGGGCTTTCACACTTCCCTCGAAGCACATGCGCGATCTACAACCGTTGGGGAAATGTGGTCTATGAATCCTCGGACTTCGGAGACTCTGCAGGCTGGGAGCCCTCTCCTGAAGAGTCCAGCGAAGGCACCTATTACTACGTCATTTTCATCAACCGAAATGCTGGAGTTCTTTTTATCGAGGATCAATTTGGGTCCCGCGAAATCACCGAAAATGGTCCGTTGCAATTGACGGGAAGTGTTACCCTGGTCCGATGATGTGATCGCTCGATGGGCTGATTCGATTTTCGAGGGTTTTCAGCGCAACCATTTCCGTCTAGATGATGTCTTTTCTACACTCAGACGACAATGAACTAATTTCGCCTCTGTTCCTTTGCTATGGCCAAAACAATTGAAGTCTCATTCATCCTAGTTCTGTTGGGGCTTTCGGGGATTTTCTCGACAGCAACCAGTCAAACCGACACGGAATTTTGGTTCGTGGCTCCTGAAGTATGGGCTGGACATGGAGACTTTCCTATTGTCGTGCGTTTTGCAACACTTGACGAGGCGGCCAACATCACGATTGACCAACCGGCCAATCTGGCTTTTCCAGCACAAAACATTAGCCTACCAGCCAACGGCACCCAAACCTTCAATCTCACCCCTTGGATAACCATGGTGGAGAACAAGCCGGTCAACACCATTCTAGAGTACGGTTTGCGCATCACCTCGGACGCGCCGATCACGGCCTACTATGATGTGAGCCACATCGATAATCCTGACATTTTTACCCTGAAAGGACATTCAGCGCTTGGGACTGAGTTTTACACCCCCTTTCAAAGTTATTTGAGCAACAATTACACCCAATCCAAAGCGGCCATCGACATCGTCGCCACAGAGCCCAATACAGAAGTCACCATTGTCCCGAGCGTTGATTTGGTAGGCCACGATGCGGGAATTCCATTCACGGTGTCATTGAATCTAGGAGAGACATATGGATTGAGAGCAGCGAGTGTCAATGCCGCCCTTCATCCAGGCGGTACGCATATTACCAGCAACCATCCAATTGCTGTAACGATGAGCGACGACTCCATCGTGGGCTCACCATATGGAGGATCGTGTTTCGATCTTCTTGGAGACCAATTAATTCCCGTGAGCGTTGCCGGAGATGAGTACATCGCCGTAAAAGGGACCCAACTTGGAGGATCTGACAAAGTCTACTTGTTGGCTACTGAAGACAATACGGAAATTTTCATCAACGGCATTTCAGTTTGGACCTTGGATGCTGGAGAAACCTATTCTCACACCCTTTCGGGAGCGGTGGCTTATTACGAATCTAGCGCTCCGATTACCGTATTGCACATGACCGGTGTCGGTTGCGAAGTGGCTGGAGCCATCCTTCCTCCGATGAGATGCACGGGTTCACAGGAAGTCGCTTTTGTGCGTTCAACCAATGCTTCGTTCTCCATCAACATCTTGGTTCAAAGCGGAAGCGAGGGGGATTTTAGCTTTAACGGAAATACCGGATTCATTGCAGCTGCGGATTTCTTCGACGTACCTGGAGCAGTGGGCGTCTGGAAATATGCGCAAATCACCACGACGGCTTTTGTACCAACGCTAGCCCCTTCTCGCCTTGAGAACTCATCAGGTTACTTTCACATGGGCGTCATCAATGGTACACCTTCCGGTTACTGCCGGTATGGATATTTCAGTGATTTTGCAGAATACGCTTTCGAAACATCTACCACAGACGACAGCCTTTGTTCGGGTGAAATGGCGATGATTTCGGCCAACTCCATCACCGATGCATCATACACTTGGACGGGACCCAATGGGTTTGAAAGCTTTGAAAACGAAAACGAATTCGGCCCAGTTGACCCCTCATTCGAAGGCATGTACATTGTCAGCGGTGCGGTCGGAGAATGCCCCATCGTAGCCGATACGTTGGTCCTCAATGTCCAACCATACGCCGCATCGCCTGAATTGAATTGGAATGCTCCCACGTGCGAGGGCGACGACCTGATTTTGGAATCCCCTAGCGAAGGGGAAGAATGGATTTGGACTGGACCGGACGGAGCTTTGGCGAATTCAGACAGCATCCTGGTCATTTCGGATGCTGACCCAGCGGCTAATGGCCCCTATTCAGTTAGCATCCTGCTCAACGACTGTCCATCGGAAGAGGCGACCCTCGACATCTCGATTACGGCAACATTTGAAGTTGAGTTGATCTCTATTTCTGAATCGCTCTGCGAAGGCAGTGATTGGAGCATGTTACCGGACCAAGTTCTGAGTGATGGCAATTGGATTTGGGAACTGCCCGATGGCACCACTTTATCCGGCGGTTTACTTGAATTGAATGGCGTAACTCCATCCGATGACGGATGGTATGTTTTGGGAGGAAATGCCGGAGGATGTGTCCTTGCTCCTGACTCCATTGAACTTGAGGTTTTTGCTCCGGCGGATCTGGATTTTGACATCCCAACCATCCTATGCAGCCTCGATGATCCCATTGCGATTGGAATCAATGACCCCGCCCCGGGGATTTGGTCTGCATCTTGTGGCAATTGCATCGATCCCAATTCAGGCGTTTTTGATCCAACTGCGAGCACAGCAGGTACCTTTGAAATCACGTATGAATCTTTGGGGATTTGTGCGCAAACCCTCAGTGAATCCATCGAAGTGCTTGAAACACTGAGCACCTCGTTCAATTCTCCCATCACAGCGTGTGAGGGAGCAGGCGATGTGCAATTGACCGCAGACAATCCGCTTGGCACCTGGACTTCAGCGTGCACTTCTTGCATCACGGAGGACGGACTATTCAACACCGAATCCGCCGGTGCAGGAACGTGGGAGATCACCTATGCTTTGGGTGGCAACTGTCCCGCATCGTCTTCGGGAATTTTTGAAGTCACCGACAATGTCAGCTCTTCTTTTGAAGCCGTTGCAACGAGCTGCGTCAATGACGAAACCCAAGCGTTTATCCCCGATGTGGCAGGTGGTGAGTGGTCTTCTGATTGTGGCGCATGCATCAGCAATTCGGGCTTTTTCTCACCTGCTTTAGCGGGAATTGGTGGACACACGGTCACCTATACCATTGCCGGAGCATGTGGAACGACAACCTCCCTTCCTATCACCGTGTATTCGCTCCCCGATGCATCGTTCACATCAGCCCCAACATCCGGTTGCATCCCTTTATTCATTGAACTGACAGCTCCGACGTCAGCGAATGCTGCCACGTGCCAGTGGGGATTGATCGATGGCTCAGGAGGCTCTCAATGGGTGGAAGACTGTGGCGATTCATTCATGGTCATCGAGGCGCCTGGTTGCTATGATGTCATTCACAACGTCACGGATGCAAACGGTTGCACCAATTCAAGCTTGGTTCAAACGGCGATTTGCGGCAATGAACCGCCTTCATCAGCGTTTGCATACTCCCCCACGCATCTTAGTGTATATGACCCAATCATCACAGCTTGGGCCATTGACTCCCTGGAGTCCAACCAATTCCAATGGACCATTGATGAATTGGATTTTGGTTCTTCCCATCGCACCCAAGTGAATTTGACGGAAATTTATTCCAATCCCTTCAACCTCTGCCTACATGTCTCAGATGATGTTGGATGCGCCACCTCCACCTGCAAGACGATCGTCATGAGTGAAGGGATTTCGGCCTATGCTCCCAATGCTTTTACGCCGGATCAAGATGGAACCAATGATGCCTGGCGCATCGTGTGCGGAGGGGATGTCCAATCCCTTGAACTTCGAATCTTCGATCGTTGGGGAAGGCTTGTATTTGAAACGAATGAAATCGAACATTGGTGGGTCGGAGACATCCAAGGAGGTCGCTATTTTGCTGCCGATGGAGTTTACCTGTGGGAAGCCGTCCTTCGGGACGACCAATACGGCGTGCGTTATATAAATGGCCACGTGACACTCATTCGCTAGCCCAGAGATCTTTCCGGAGTTGATTATCTGGAGATCCATCGATTCGGAACACCAAGGTGCGCAGCACTCCATTATCTTGCGGCAATGAATTGCAGAAGTTTCCCCTCACTCCTCCTTTTGATTCTTGCAGCATGGTGCCTAAGTGGCTGTAGCACTGAAACAGAAATCTCAAAGGATCCATTCAAAAAACTCCAGCCTTCCCTCGCGGATGCATGGAAATGGAGCTATCCTGATGCACAGTGGGATCCGCTGGAAGCGGCTCAAGCACTGAACGGAGTTGAGCGTTGGAAACGAGACATTGAAGCAGGCACGGAACGCCTTTCAGGCGGGGAATGGCGCCTTGAAGGCCCTACGAATATCGGCGGGAGATTCAACTTTATCCGGCAACATCCCGAGCAAGTAAATCGTTTTTTTGCAGGAAGCAGCTCCGGAGGATTGTGGACAGATCCCGGAGACGGCAACTGGATTCCATTGACCGATGATCTGCCTCATATGGCTATGGGGGATTTGGTATTTCACCCCACCAATCCAGAGCGGATGTTCTTGGCCACGGGTGATCCGCAAATCAGCAGTTTCCCACGTATGGGAGGCGGTGTCTATCGCTCGGTTGATGGCGGACAATCCTGGAGTCAAAGTGGATTGGACACGTTAGGGGTGATTAGCAAACTGCTCATCCTGCCCAATAGTCCTTCCACCATCCTTGCGGGTGCTATGGGCAATCCCGCGATTCTTGGAGCAGCGCGCGGTGTATTCCGGAGTGTCGACAGCGGAATGAATTGGGAGCAAGTGCTTTTGCCACATGATTCTGCAGGAGTTACGGATCTCGCATATTCTGAGAATACCGGCACCATGCTCGCAAGCGCATGGCAACGCACCCGGACCTCGACCTCGAGCATCGTCTATGGGCCGCAAAGCCGTATTTGGCGTTCTCTCGATGATGGAGCAACATGGGAAGTCCTCCCCAATCCTTGGGGGACGAGCGATCGCGGGCGCATTGGCTTGGCAGTTGTGGGAAATGTGTTTTGGGCATTGGTGGTCGGTGTGAACCATCAGTTGGACAACATCTACCGATCAGAAGATGGTGGGCTGAACTGGACGGCGATCATTCCAGAAGACGCTGCTCCAGAAAATGCATTGGGTGGGTTTGGGTGGTATTTCTCCAAAATCAGAATCAACCCATTCGATATGGATGACATCACCATCTTGGGCGTCGAGTGTTGGAATACGCTGAATGGAGGATCGACCTGGAACCGTTTGGGTCCGGAATGGTGGACATACGAAGTGCATGCCGATAAACACGATTTGCAATGGATTGGTTCTGAGAGTTTGGTGCTAGCAACCGATGGTGGTCTCTATCGCTCCGATGACCACGGCGAAACATGGGCCGATATGGAGGACATTCCTGTTTCACAATTTTACCGAGCCACGTGGAATCCGCACAACCCCGGTGTGTACACGGCGGGAGCGCAAGACAACGGAACCACCACCGGTTCGGTTCAAGATCTAAACGGTTGGACCCGTGATCTTGGAGGGGATGGATTCACCGCCATTTATCATCCTGAAAATCCTGCATTGCGGTTTGCCGGATACCAATGGGGGGCATGGCGTTATAGCATGACCTCTGCAGATGAAGAGCCCCAGTGGAACGGATTTACCGATGGAATCGAAGAAGAAGATCGCGTTTGGTGGGATGCTCCATTGGCTTACCATCCTGCGAATCCCGATGAAATGTGGACCGGAACTCAACGGGTATACCGCATGGATGACGCACCGTTTGACACATGGAATGCCGTAAGTCCTGATTTGACTTACAACGAAGAGCCTGGCCTCTCCTACCGCTGCATCAGCGTAGTGGCCGGATCACCCTTTGATGAGAATCTGGTCGCTGCTGGAACCACCGACGGTCGAGTTTGGTTATCAACGGACCATGGAGATTCATGGAACCCCATGGAATCCGGGTTGCCCGGCCAGTTCATAACAGACTTGGTGTTTGACCCATTCCACCCAGACTCGCTTTTCTGCACCGTGAGTGGATACCGCAATGCACTGTACACGCCCTTTGTTTACCGGGCCGCCATTGGGGGTGAATGGGCATCCGTCCAGGGCGATTTACCGAACCACCCGATCAATCATATCGAGGCGCTGAACGACAGCATTTGGACCATTGCCTCGGATGCGGGTGTTTTCTGGACTGAAGACCGCGGGCAACATTGGATTCCCGTTGGCGCAATGCCTTTGATTCCGGTCTATGATTTAGCGGTGGACACCATTGCGGATCGTTTGGTAGCAGGAACCTTTGCGAGGAGCCTTTGGAGTTTTCCGTTGGATTCATTGCTCCCTGAGGCAGAGCCTGTTATCCCGGATGGCGTGGGAGAGCTTGAAGCGTGGGAAGCCGTGATTTATCCCAACCCATTTGCGGCAGAATTGCACATTTCAGCAGCCCAACCTTGGAAATCTCTTCGGATATACAATGGCTTGGGACAGGTCATCGTAGAAAGCGAGCATGAGCGCGAGCTTCATTTGACCACCTCGTCTTGGGCATCGGGCAGTTACGCGCTAGAATTCATAGGAAACACCGGACAACGTGAACGTCGCCTCGTCATTCACCCATAGAAGACTTCTTTAGCGCACCATCAATCGTTGCGCCTCACCGAGTGAAGGAACGCGTAGGATGTACGGGCCCGGAACCAGTTTTGACGTCGGGATGACGGCTGTCTCTCCCGTTCCAAGTCCAGCCTGTACAAGTCGTCCACTGGCATCCCAAATTTCCCAGTTCCACGATTGGCCCTGCATTCCTCGAAATTGCAACGTCGCGTCAATCCCTTCGCCGACAGGATTCGGGTACGCTTGAAATTGAGCAAACTGTGCTGGGTCGAGCTCCGTTTGATTCGATGTGAAATCGTATTCTCCACAAATAGGATCATACGATGCACACAACCAACTTGACAAGGCTCCAGCCAATGTCGCAAGAGTGGTTACATAATCGGCTGCATTGGAAATATGCGGAACATGGCCTCCTCCTTCTATCGGAGTTAAACAATTCACAATACCCAGCTCATCTGCTACAGCATGGATGACACTGCTTCCTTCCACATCGGTAATCGGAATGCCACTCAATGAAATGACTCCTGCGCCGAATGGAACCGTCCCATCCTCCGTGCCGTGAACAGACACCAAAGGCTCATCTCCAGCAGATAAATAGCTCGCTGTTTTCAGCGCGCCTGCAACATTGAAAACACCGATGACTTCCGAACTGTATCCAGGATTTCCAGATTCCCCTTCCAACCCACCAGCCATACCTGCCGCCGTCGCATCGATTTGCTCGGGGATTTCAGATTCTTCATCCACATAGGCCATATGCAGGCCAATAAATGCTCCAGCACTCACACCTCCTACGATAATCCGATCAGCATCAACTCCCCATGGATTCTCGTCCTCTGCGACTGTTTTTCGGAAATAGCGAACCGCTGCTTTTCCATCATGGTAACCCCGCCAAACCGACCGAATCATGGAATTGGAGAGATCCAAGAAATTATCTATACCCAACCGGTACGATATCGAACCAACCACGTAGCCCATCCGAGCAAAATCTTCACACAACGAAACCACATCGGGATTGTCATTTTCACCGCTAATAAAAAATCCACCATGGGCCATAATGAGCAACGGGCGTTCCGTATTAAAGTCTCCAACAGGTTCATAGATATCCACGACCAGAGCCTGACTCAAACCGGTCGCATTGATGGCAATACCGTAGGGAATATCATAGGTGACTTGAATCTCCGGAAAAACTGTATTGTAGCGATAACGCGCACCATCACAATCCGACTGAGCACCCACGGAACCGCTGACAAGAGCTATTAAAAACACCCCGAGAATCTTTTTCATTGAACGTGACATAAGTGAGTAGCAACAATAAGGTAAATTCGACGACCTCAACAACAAATCCATGAGAACTTTCACCGCAGCAACATTGATGGGCCTATCCCTTGGTTGGACGAGCTGCTCCGACGCTTTAACAACCAAGGATGTGCCGCACATGTTTTCAGCCATGAATCACTTCAATTTAAAATTCGACCCAACGGCCAATGGGGATTCGTTGCAAGTGGAAGATGGATGGCAGCGACTGGATGCCGGCCGGGTGGTTTTGCGGACGTTTGACCTGCCTTCATTTGAGTATCAACCCGGCATTCAACTTTCATTGACCCTTCAGTCCGCAGGAGATCCTTGGGATAAATCGGGCGCTGTTTTTATTCTTCCAAAAGGATCGGCCATTGATTTGCGCTCATTTGAATCTGGGGAATATCAGCTTGATTCAGCATCGAGAGCCTATCCTGCCATTGCGCCATTTGAGGATGGGTCATATGCCCCGCCCATTGAGTTGTTGCGGTTTATCACACCGTTCGGTGTCGGGCATTTCAGTCACATGGAACGCGCAGATGAATACCGCCCCGTTTATATCCCGCATTGGGAGGATTCTGTTGCATGGCATGCAGACATTTCCCACCTCTGGGCGGA
>JAPKCA010000183.1 GCA_028823145.1 Flavobacteriales bacterium | reverse complement strand
AACCCACCACTTCGTCAGCGTCACAAACGCCATCGTCGTCGCTGTCATTGTCCACGATGGTTCCCGTTCCATCGGTTTCTCCTGAGCACGTTTCACAATCTGTTGCTGAGACACACTCACCATCATCCACAGTGGCAGCACTCATATAGTTGCAAGCGCTAGAATCCATGCAACCCAAAATGGTAGGAATGCAAGAATCCTCGGGGTACAGAGCATCGCCATCATAATTGACCGCTGTATTATCCATACATCCACAATCCTGGTAGTTGGAACTTAACGCTCCAGACCAGTCTGCACTGGAGAATGACCCTTCCCCTGAGAAAGCAAAGTGCAAAGCGTGGTAAACACCCGCACCATATACACCATTCTGCAAAATCTGAACCGATAATTCTCCGGAAATTTCTCCCGTGGTGGTCATTTGAGCAATGAGCACTCGCCCATCCGCACCACCAATTGCAGGATGATCTTCATCGCAGCTTCCAGCTCCCGTTCCCGGTGGCAAGTCGCAAGTCCGTATGGTATAGAAAGTCGCTCCGTATGGATCATTGACCAATATGTCTTCTCCAGCATTGAAGGGAATCCGAAAGTCATTACCCGTTCCAGCAGTGAAGTCTACATCTACATCTGCATTGATTTGGTCTACACCAATCGTGAACCAGCTATCATATTCCAAATCGGAATCGACAGCAAAAAACAGGGGGTTCAATTCCGACCCAAAATCCACACCAAGTGAGTTGTTGTACCAGTTTGGAGTTGACGTTGAACTCAATGCAAAAGCCATATCAGTGTTTTCCCCGTAGACTGCGCTCAAGTAGTCGTTTGGATGATCCATATCGATGTACATCCGAAATGTCGTGTGCCCAGGAATACCATCTTCGGCATACTCTTCCACAGTCATCGTGTATGGTGACAAACCTGTCATGGAACCGCAACTGCAGTAATCGCACGATCCATCTTCATCGGTCGCCAAAGCATTGTAATTGCAAGCCGTTGAGTCTTGGCAACCCGCCACCTCGTCCTCGTCACATACCCCATCATCATCCGCATCACCATCCATCACCAATCCTGTTCCATCTAACTCCCCAGAGCAAAATTCACACCCCGTAGCGTAAGAACAATCACTCGTAGCATCTGTGGCACTGGACATGAAGTTGCAGGCTAAAGCATCTTGGCAGCCTGCGATTTCATCAAGATCACATACCTCGTCGTCGTCACTATCATTGTCCACAATAGTTCCTGTGCCATCCGTTGCACCTGAGCATGATTCGCAAATACCATCGGTGTAAATGCACGTCGCGGAATCAGTGGCAAGGGCCATGAAATTACACGCGATTGAATCCATGCATCCTACGACCTCATCTGCATTGCAAACTCCATCGTCATCGCTATCATTATCTACAACGGTTCCTGAACCATCAGAAGCTCCTGAACATGTTTCACATCCTTCAGCAAACACGCAGGAAGCATCGTCCTCAGTCGCACTTGAGTCATAATTACACGCCAATGCCTGGGTGCAGTTGTAAATCTCCAATTCATTGCAAACGCCATCTCCATCCACATCCAAAAGGCAAACATCATCACAATCATAATATGTGGTTGGCAATTCACATGAACCGTTGTCCACCGTGGCGAGATCGTAATAATTACACGCCTCCGAATTGGTACAGCCCTCAATGAGCACAGGCCCCATCGAAGTCCCATCGAAGGTCTGAGACATAAGGACCACATTGTTCGGGTCTCCGTGAATATAGATCTCGGCATTTAGCGTCCAAACAATCGTTCCCGGAGATGTCACTTGCATAACAATGGCTCGGTTGTCATCCCCCGCATAGCCATTTGATGCAGTGAGGTCATCCAAATGCCAACCACCTTCTGAATCCGCATCTTCAAGCGAAAAATCCACCGGACCATAGTTTCCGCTGGACATGGATTGCAAAATGAAGTTATCCGACCACGGCATGGATACCGTTTGTTCTATGGTTG
>JAPKCA010000010.1 GCA_028823145.1 Flavobacteriales bacterium | reverse complement strand
GGTGGTGCGACACGTCGTGCTATTCAGCAAGCGAAGATTCAGGTTGATATTGCAGAGATGAGCTTCCACAACCAGGGCCAAGAAGTGTACATATTGTTGCGCAATGCGTATGATCGGCTTGAGTCCCAGCGATTGGGCCATCGTTTGAGCAGGCAACTGGTAAAGAATACGAAGGACGCGTTGGCCATTGGCGAAGAGCGATTCCAATTTGGTGCCATGAGTTCATTGGAATTTCGAGAATTGCAATTGAATCACCAGCGGGCTGAAGTTGAAAATCTCCGCGCTATTCAAGGATGGAATGCGGCCCTAACAGATTTGCAAGTCTTGCGCGGCGCTTTTGCTGGTGAAATCCGTGTAAATTGAACGCATGTCGAAAGGGAATCCGGTCACTAAAGTCCTCATTGTCACTTACTATTGGCCCCCAAGTGGAGGTATGGCGGTGCAAAGGTGGATGAATTTAGCGAATGGTCTTGCGCAATCGGGCGTGGAGGTGTTTGTGCTGACCATTGATGCAACCTCGGCATTCTACCCGGTTCGTGATGAATCACTTTGGAGTCGCATTGATTCGAAAGTTCAAGTTACGAGAGTCAAGGCCTGGAATCCGTTCGTTCTTGCTAAGAAGGTGATGAAATCGGGCATTCCATCAACGGGCTTTGCATCCGGAGAGAAGGAACGTCGCTTGAATTGGATCTCATTTTTAAGAAGTCACCTGTTCATTCCGGATCCCCGAAAGACATGGAACCGGAGAGCGGTGCGGATGGCAACGCAAATTTTAAAAGAAAATCAGATAACAAACGTTATAACGACGAGTCCTCCTGCAAGTGTACATCTGATTGGAAAGCGTTTGAAGCGGAATTTAGACATCCAGTGGATTGCAGATTTTCGTGATCCCTGGACAGATATATTCTATTACGATCGATTGGGCCATAGCCGCTTTTCACGATGGATCGATTTGAAACTTGAGAGGAGTGTTTTGCAAGAGGCGGACTGGGTGGTTGCTGTCTCCACCGGTTTTGTAGAGCTGCTAAAACAAAAATTGGATCAGGACTCTTATGAGAAATTCCGTGTAATTTCGAATGGATTTGATCATGGTTTGTCATCCCATGCTTATGCACCAAAGCAAGGGCAATTTCATTTTGTTTTCACTGGATCATTCGCTGATTCTTATCAGGCTGAAGCATTTTTTGATGCAATAGATTTTGCCAGAAAAAGCATTCCCGAATGTTCGATTTCCGTGGAAGTTTATGGCCCAATCCCTGTTCAAATTCAAAACGAGATTCTAGAAGAATATGATTGCGTTACCTTCCATGGGGAAAAATCGCATTCAGAAATTCGGGCTATTCAAGAGCAGGCCGATGCGCTTTTTCTAGTCGCTGCAAATGCCAGGAATTACCGTGGAATGGTTGCGGGGAAACTCTTTGAGTACCCGCGAGCTATGCGTCCAATTGTGCACCTGGGAAATCATGATTCTGATGTAGCACAGATTATCCGAGAATGCAATTCTGGGGTCACGTTTGACCGGACCGAGGGAGAAGGTCTAGCGATTTATTGTGAGAGCCTCGTTAGGAAAAGAATGGAAAGTCAAATTTCGACCGCCCATGTTGCTGCTCTATCTCAGTACGATAGGAAAAATCAAATGCAAACCTTCCTCTCTTTATTGGAGAGTGCTGAATTGGCAGGCACGGACTAAAGGAGCTTACTCGTACTGATTCAGCACTTCGTGGCCTCCATCGCGCAAGTACTTGTTGCGCTCGAACAACTTGATGTCTGAAGCTACCATTTCTTGGCACAATTGCTCCAATGTGTGGGTAGGCTCCCATCCCAAGACACGCTTGGCTTTCGATGCATCTCCCACGAGTACGTCCACTTCAGCCGGCCGGAAGTAACGTGGGTCTACGCTGACCAATACATCCCCCGTCTTCGTGCAAATTCCCTGCTCGTCAACTCCAGACCCTTTCCATTCCAAAGAGCGTCCCACTTCGGCGAATGCCATGTTTACGAAATCACGAATCGGAACGGTGCGCCCTGTGGCGAGCACATAATCGTCGGGAGTCTCCTGCTGCAGCATACGCCACATGCCTTCAACGTAATCCTTGGCGTGTCCCCAATCCCGCTTGGAATCCAAGTTACCGAGGTACAACTGATCCAATAATCCGAGGTGGATTTGAGCGACAGCACGGGTTATTTTTCGGGTAACGAATGTTTCCCCTCGCTTGGGACTTTCATGGTTGAAAAGGATGCCGTTTGAAGCGTGCATCCCATACGATTCCCGGTAATTTTTCACAATCCAGAAGCCATACAATTTCGCAACGCCATATGGGCTGCGAGGATAAAATGGCGTGGTTTCAGTTTGTGGCGTTTCCTGCACCAGCCCATAGAGTTCAGAAGTCGATGCTTGGTAGAATCGACAGGTTTTCTCCATGCTCAAAATCCTCAAAGCTTCTAAGATGCGCAACGTGCCAATGCCGTCAGCGTTGGCGGTGTATTCGGGCGTGTCAAAGCTCACTGCGACATGACTCATCGCGGCGAGGTTGTAGATTTCATCGGGTTTCACCTCTTGGATGATTCGGATGAGGTTGGTCGAATCGGTTAGGTCACCGTAATGCAGCTTGAGGCGAATCCCGCTTTCATGTGGATCTTGGTAAAGGTGGTCGATCCGGTCCGTGTTAAGCAACGAAGCGCGCCGTTTCACGCCGTGCACTTCATAGCCTTTCTCCAATAACAATTCGGTCAAATAGGCTCCATCTTGTCCTGTAATCCCTGTTATAAGAGCCTTTTTCATTGTTGTCAATTTACCTAATCTAAAGATAAGCCGAATAGTTAAGTCAAACTAATTTCTTGGTTTTCTACCAACCGGTGGTACGCTCCTTTTGCAGCGATGAGCTCCTCGTGCTTGCCCCATTCGGTGATGTTGCCATTTTCAAGAACCGCAATGCGATCGGCACCTCGAATGGTGCTCAGGCGGTGGGCGATGATGAGGCTGCTCCTTCCTTCCATCAAAGTGTCGAGAGCAGACTGGACTTCCTTCTCACTGGTGGAATCGAGGGCACTGGTGGCTTCGTCCAAAATGAGGATTTCGGGATCACGTAATATGGCTCTCGCAATGGCAATACGTTGGCGTTGACCACCGGATAACTGCACACCGCGTTCGCCCACCAACGTTGAAAACCCTTCGGGAAAGGACTCGATGAATTCGAGCGCATTGGCTTTTTCAGCCGCCGCAACAATTTCTTCTTTCGAAGCTCCAGGTTTGCCATAGGCGATGTTGCTTTGGATATCTCCTCCGAAAAGAATCACCTCTTGAGGAACGAACGCCACCCGTTTTCGGAAAGCAGTTAAAGGATATGTCTCTATGGGTAGGTTGTCCACCAAAATTTGTCCAGCATTGGGTTCATGAAATCGCAAGAGCAAAGATGCAATGGTGGACTTCCCGGCTCCGGAAGGTCCAACTAGGGCAACCCGTTCTCCGGGAGCGATGTGGAAATCCACCCCTTCGAGCACCTCGATGTCTTCTCGATTGGGGTAATGAAAGGAGACCTGTTGGAATTGCACATGGCCCTTCAGGCGCAGGGGTTCTTCCGTGGGCCCCTCTGAAGTCTCGATGTCTTCTTGGGGCTCTTCCATCAATTCCATCAAAGATTCGATGGCCCCCAGTCCTTTCTGTAGAGCAGAAAACTGAGCAGCTATTCCCCCTATGGAACCCGCGACCAAGCCCGTCATGAGAAGAAAGGTAAAGAAATGTTCGCTCGCCAAGCCACCGGATGCCATCAGGTCGGCCCCTTTGAAAATGACCAACGTGATGGCACCGAAGATGAACAAAATGATAAACGAGGCAAATGCCCCACGCCAAATGGCGCCTTTCATGGCCAGGCTGCGGATAGTCCGAATACTTGTCCCATAACGCAGCAATTCGAGTGCTTCGTTGGCGAAACTCTTCACACTGATGATGCCCGTCAATGACTCCTGAACAATGGTGTTGGATTCGGCGACTTGATCTTGGGTCTTTTTGGAAAGGGTTCGGATAAACTTACCGAACAAGATGGCTGCGATGATCATGACAGGCAGTGTGGCCAACATCAAGAGGGTGAGCGTCACCGAAAAATAGAGCAGGGCCATGATGCCGCCAATGATGATGATGAGCTGCCGGAGCAATTCCGCCATGGTCGTGGTAAAAATATCCTGAATGGAGGTGATGTCCGCAGAAACACGGCTATTCAAATCGCCCACGCTTCGGGTGTCAAAAAACCGCATGGGCATGCTGATGATCGCCTGGAATGCATCATGCCGCATCGCCAGCATCATGTCTTCAGTCATGCGAGCGAAGAGTACGACACGAACAAAACTTAGAACGGCTTGGATGAACAGAACCGCAAGGATGGTCCATCCAATAGTCGCGAGGTCATTCAAATCAATCTGGAGTGCTTGCAACGGCGATTCGACTTGGGTAGGACTGTCCGAAGTAGAGCCGACTCCACCTAGCTGTCCCCATAGCCGCGTGACTAACAACGTGAGGATTCCGCTAGCGCTAATGATGAGAATGCCCAAGATGTATCCCCAGGCATGAGGACGCAAGTAGTGCCCCATTTTGCCCATGGCGTTCCAATTTTTCCAACTGAATTTTTTCGGGGGATCGCCCCCAGTTTTTCCTTCGACCGATCGAATGGAGTTCCGCCCTTTTTTCACCATGGTGCGAAATTACACTTCTTTCAAGGGAGAAGATGCAATCTTTGTGTCTTTGAATTTGGAAGCAGGAGTTCTGTGACTATCTTTGCCGTCCCTAATTCGGTAGGGCTTTCCCGCCGTTATACTGACGAAAATGAAACGGACTTTTCAACCTTCTGTTCGCAAGCGACGCAACAAGCATGGCTTTCGCAAGCGCATGGCTTCTGCCAATGGTCGCAATGTATTGAGCGCTCGTCGCTTGAAGGGACGTAAGAAACTGAGCGTTAGCACAGAGCGTCGTCACAAGGGAATCGAGCGTTAATTCGCTGGATGATAGAATGAATTGACCGCCTCCACGAGGCATTGAACGGACCAAAAAAAGGAGCTTACGAGCTCCTTTTTTTTTGCGTTGACTTTTGGGCAAGTCAGAGGGGCCCACAGCTGAGCCAGAGACTGTCCATTGCAAGGGACGATTTGGGGATGTTCCAAACCATCCATTGTCCGGTTTCGTTCCGCACGGACCCACGGAGGACCAACGGTTCATTGATCACGCTTGGCCATAGAGTTGGAGGGGTCACGCTCAAGTCTTTTCGGAAGTCGAGGCCAGGCCCCTTGGCCTTGAACATCGCTTCTTTCACGCACCATACGGCGCAGAGCTGTCCTAAGTTGGAATCGACCGAGCCTTCTTCGGGATTCATGACCCGGGTTGCTACGCCACGAAGAGATTCGCGCTCTACTTCGATGTCGCATCCGACGGGAAGCTTCGATAGCGCGATGAGGGCAAAACACTTTCCGGGTGTGCTGTGGTGCGCAATACTCAGAAAAAGCGATGCGACAGCTTCTTCAGTCTTCAGAATGAGGGGGCGCCCGTGATCGTTATGGATGACTTTCAAATGCGCTTCTTTCCACCCGGCTAGTTCCAATGCCTGGTGGACAGCGAAATGCTCTAGTCTCCGCTCGGCCGTCATGGCGAGAACATCCCTTTCCGGGAATCGTTGTTGATTTTGAGCCCATGGAGTAATTTCATCATCCTCCATTTCGATCAAGACACCTTCCATGATCGGGAGGTCATTTTTGAAAAATGAAGTAATGGATGGCATGGTGCTTAGAAGAGAAATCCGGTCATTGAACCAAGACGGACCTGAACCGGTTGAATGTGTGTATTTTTGTACCCAGAAATTTAATGCAGATGAGCACGTCCATGACTACAGAGAAATTGCCCTACAAAGTAAAAGACATTAGCCTTGCCGATTGGGGTCGGAAGGAAATTCGTTTGGCCGAAGCCGAAATGCCCGGCTTGATGGCCTTGCGTGCCCAGCACGGAACTACCAAGCCATTGAAAGGAGCTCGCATTGCAGGTTGCTTGCACATGACCATTCAAACGGCGGTGTTGATTGAGACGCTTGTGGAGTTGGGTGCCGACGTGACATGGTCTTCGTGCAATATCTTTTCGACACAGGATCATGCTGCTGCGGCCATTGCTGCTGCGGGCATTCCGGTTTATGCTTGGAAAGGACTGAGTGAAGAAGAATTCGATTGGTGCATCGAGCAGACGTTGTTCTTCGGTGAAGAGCGCGCCCCCCTCAACTTGATTTTGGACGATGGAGGCGATTTGACCAACATGGTTTTGGATCGTTATCCTGAATTGGCGGCTGACATCAAAGGATTGTCAGAGGAAACCACCACCGGGGTGTTGCGTTTGTATGACCGGATGAAGGCAGGCACCTTGCCGATGCCAGCCATCAACGTCAATGATTCTGTCACCAAGTCCAAGTTCGATAATAAATACGGATGCCGCGAGTCAGCCGTGGATGCGATTCGCCGTGCGACAGACATCATGATGGCCGGTAAGGTTGCCGTTGTGGGTGGATACGGGGATGTCGGTAAGGGAACTGCAGAGTCGCTTCGAAGTGCCGGTTGCCGTGTGATGGTCACAGAAATCGATCCAATTTGTGCTTTGCAAGCAGCCATGGACGGTTACGAAGTCAAGCGCATGGTCGATGCCGTCAAGGAATGCGACATCATTGTCACGGCCACGGGCAACAAAAATATCATCACAGGAGAGCATTTCGAATTGATGAAGGACAAAACCATCGTGTGCAACATTGGTCACTTTGACAATGAGATTGATGTAGCTTGGTTGAACGACAACCATGGCGCTACCAAGGATACAATCAAGCCACAGGTGGACCTGTACAATGTAAATGGCAACGATATCATTTTATTGGCGGAAGGTCGTTTGGTCAACTTGGGTTGTGCCACGGGCCACCCGAGTTTCGTGATGTCCAATTCCTTCACGAACCAAACGTTGGCTCAGTTGGAATTGTGGACCAATGGTGCAGCTTACAAAAACGAAGTCATCACACTGCCCAAGTATTTGGACGAGGAGGTAGCACGTTTGCACCTGCCCAAGATCAATGTCGTCCTGGAAACCCTGACCCAAGATCAAGCTGACTACATCGGTGTTCCCGTCAACGGTCCATTCAAGTCTGATTTGTACCGCTATTGATTCGGATTGATGCAGATACTCAACCAATTGCGTGAATTCGTTCGGTCTCAGCCGGACGTTTTCCGTTTTTTGGCTTTTGGTTTTGGCGGCTACATCGCTTGGCATCTGACGTACGAGGAATTCCTCAAGCCTTCCACCTTATTGGACGAATACGTCCAGCATTATGTCATCGTGGTATCCGAGTCGATTCTTCAATTTGTAGGCTATGAACTGAATGCCTTCTTCGAATTGTACGATGGGGATTTCCGGAGTCATGTTGGAATCATGGGAGCAGCAGGGGTTGAGGTTGGTGCGCCGTGCGACGGCGTGGTATTGTTTGCCCTCTTTGGCATTTTCATTGCATCCTTCCCCGGAAAATGGAAGCGCAAGCTCTGGTATATCCCCCTCGGTATTGTCGTGTTGCATGCGGCCAATGTGTTTCGAATTATTTGCTTGCTGCTAATCCAATTTTATGCGCCGGAGGCCTTGGAATTCAACCACGACTACACCTTCACGGTGTTTGTTTACAGCATCATCTTCTTGTTGTGGTACCTGTGGGGGATGCACTTCAGTGGGTTGAAATTGAAGGTCAAAGAGGCTTCGCCATGAGAGCGAAGCCCTTTCCACCGATGCTGCCGTGGAAACGACCGACTTGGATGTTGGTTTTGTTGGCGATGTTGGTGTTTGGCTTTTACCAAAAATTCGCCAAGGTGCATTTGAACCACTATGCCCAGACGTTGTCTATGTATCCAGAAATGGATGCGGTCGATGCGGATAAGAGGGCGGAATGGTGGAATGAATTGAATCAGCCCAAACGGGTGCATTACTACATTTTGAATGGGACATGGGACGGATTTCATCGCATGACCATCCGAGAATTGACCTGGGCGAAATGGCTTTTGAGTGCTGGAATTCTCCTGGTTTTTTTCTTGCTTGACGGATTGTTTCTTCAAACGACGGGGCACATCAAGCGCTGGCCGTGGTTGGTCGTCATCTACCTCTTGGCGGGAGTTGTTATGCTGGTGTTTGCGCTAGCGGTTCCAGAGAGGGTGGGATACAGTGTGGTACATGAATTCTTGTCGTTTTTGCAATCGCCGCTTCCGTCCCTGATGATTGTCCTTGTTCCCACACTGTTTGAACGCATGCGGGAAATGGAGCGTTCCTGATCAGGGGTTGTAAACGCGGAGGATCGGCGGATTCCAGGTCGTTGCATATCTGTGCAATGGCAAGGAGACGTCACCGCTGACCACTGACCCATCGATAATCAACCATTGTGCATCGCTGCATGGGTCCAAAAGCATCAATCCATCTTCTGCGATTTGCACTTGGCAAGCCGCTTCGATGTCGGCTGTGGCGTGGCGGTCCAAGGCCACGAATTGATCCAAGGTGTAGCGGTATAAAATGATGCCTTGGGAACCACCGCTGACCAACAAGTGGCCGCTGGGAACCGACAAATCAATGTATGATGGAAGGTCCACATTGATTTCGAAATCAACCGGGACATACGGGATGTATTGACTCGGGTCGTCACATCGGGATTGCATCAAAACGAACGGAGTCAAAATGAACCAAAGAAGCTGACGGGAAAAACATCGATTTTTCATGGGAGATTTTTTTCAGCAGAGCGTGAACGAAGACCCAACGGATCACGCGGTTTTCCGGCGATGAATTCTTTGAGGTAGCGTGGCTCGAAATAGGCAACATCTGCAAATGCACGGTCTTTGATCGCTGATAGAGCGGGCTTCCAAGCATCCTGGGCATCGGGATAGCATTGAATGAAGGTCCAATGCTCGACTCTCTCTCCGAGCAACGTTTGAGTCTTTTCCGCGGCATCCCCAATGACACAGACTCGTTGCAAATCACAGGCCTTAGGAAACAATTCTGGCAGGGGTTGATCCAAGACCAACGCCCGCACTTCTCCGCTTGTAAATGAGCCGTCTGATGAGGGAATAAAGGTCGCAGTAAACACTTCATCCCTTCGAGCATCGAGAACCGTTAGGATGACGTCCCACGGCCCTTGTTTGGAACGTATGGCCTGATGTGCGAGCGATTCCAATGATCCAACGGGGATAAGGGGAATGTTCAGTGCATGGCAGATGCCTTTTGCGGTTGAAACTCCGATTCGCAATCCGGTATAGCTTCCTGGCCCTGAAGAAACGGCCACGGCAGTCAGCTGATTCCTGGTCTTGCCATGGTCCTTTATGATTTGGTCGATCAGTGGAAGCAGGCGTTCGGCATGGATATATGCATGAGTAACTTCACTGATTCGGCCAAGAATTTTCTGGTCTTCGAACAAAGCGACAGAGCAGGCGAGGGTCGCAGTTTCTATGGACAAAACAAGCACACCCATCACTTTCTTTTGATGTCATCATCAGACGCGGGCTCGACTTCGATCGCATCCCCATTCTCCAGAGTCCGAGAAACCTTCTCATAAGGTCCCGTGATCACTTGCGCGCTGGAATCGAGCCCCATGGTCACGGCGATGTATCGGTTGTCTTGGATGTCCGTTTCCACCTGATTCCAGATGGCATGGCCCTCTTCCATCACAAATACCCCCAATTCGCTTTCGCCCCCTTCCTCATCGCTCTCGCGTGTGGTAACGGATTGAATGGGGATAGATAAAACCTGCTTCATTTCGCGGGTCAGAATGTCCACTTTGGCGCTCATGCCGGGACGGAATGGCGAAATCATGGTGGAATCTTCCTCGAGCAAATGCGCATAGCTGGGTTGAAGCAATCGGACTTTGACGGAAAAATTCGTGACTTGGTCCATGGAAAATCCATTCAGTCCAGCATTCAAAGCTGTGTTTCCAATCTCCGTCACGACCCCAAGGAATACGTCATCCAAATAGGCATCCACTTCGACTTCCGCTTGGTCCCCAATACTGACTCGGACGATGTCGCTTTCGTTGACTTCAACGTTGACTTCCATGGTGGAGAGGTCTGACACTTTCATGACCACCTCACCAGCCGTGAATCCATTTCCCTGAACACTTTCCCCAACCTCTTTCATGAGAGCCGTCACCGTTCCCGATTGAGGAGCTGTAAGGGTGGTGCGCGAGAGATTGTCCCGGGCTTCCTGAACAGATGCTTCAGCGCTGGAGATAGCGAATTCAGCACTTCGGATGGATTCGATGGCGGATGTTTTCGTGGCGTCAGCAGTGCGATAATTTGCTTCAGCAGTATCGTAATCGGCTTGGGATATGACCCGGTCTTGGAAGAGCAATTGCGTCCGTTTCCAGCTCTTGCTCGTCGCGAAAAACTGCGCATCAGCTTGTGCTTCTTGTGCTCTTGCTGAAGCCAGATTCGAGCGTGCTGAATTGGAGGCTGCCTCAGCTCGATTCAATGCGGCGATGTATAAATCGGGATTGATTTGAACGAGTAAATCGCCGTTATCCACCGCGTCGCCTTCCTTCACGGGGAGAGCGGTAATCTGCCCGCTGACTTGTGCGGTGATGTTCACTTCAACTTCTGGTTGAATTTTACCGGAAGCTGAAACGCGCTCGACGACATCTCGAAATTGAGCTTGGTCGGTTTCAACTTGCGCGACCGATTCCTCTCCTCCAAACCATTTGGCCAAGGCTAGCATGATGATCAGCACGATACCGAAAACAACCCAGAATTTTTTGGTGATTTTCATGGGAAAGATTTAGCGGAAGGTGATGGCTCGGCCCATGTAAAATTCGAGGATACGACTCTTAAATGCTAAATCGTATTTGGCTCGGAGCGCATTGACCCGTGCATTGTCTAGAAGGCTGCGCGCATCGGCGTAGTCAACCGCCGTGGTAGCGCCCGCTTCAAATCGTTTCTCTGAATTCAAAAAAGCTCGATCTGCAGCAATCAATGCTGTTTCCTGAGCGACGCTGTTTTGGCTCGCGGCTCGCGAATCAGCCCATGCGGATTCGATACTGGCGGTTAGAATTTGCCTGGTTTGTTCCAGTTGATACTCGGAACGCAACACATTGACTTGGGCTTGTTCTCGAGCGGACTTCACACTGAAGTTGTTGAAGATGGGGATGCTCATTGAGAAGAATAGACTCTGATTGAAATTCTTGTCGAGCTGGTCGTTGAATGGTGTGGTGATGAAATTGTATACATCTTGCTGTGCAATCAAATCGTAGGCCAAGGAGTCATTGACTTGCAATGTTCCAATCAATAATTCTTCTGTCGTTGGTGGACCATCGACCATGCGCGAAGCCCCAGAATAACCTGTTCCGAGATTGAAACTCGCGTAGACCCGAGGCATGCTACTCGCACGGGCCAATTTTAGGGCTATTTCCGAGTCTTCCACGGTGTAAGTGGCTTGCAGTATTTCTGGAAAAGAGGACAAAGCATGCGATACCGCCGCATCTGGCGAGGGAGGCAAGTTATTGCGTTCCAAATCCTCATCGGAAGGCCGCATAACTTCGAATGAATCCATTTCGGAGGCTGGAAGTTGGAGGAGTTGAACCAAATTTAATTTGGCCAATCCCAGTGCGTTGGTTGTCCCAACTAAAGTCGCTTCGTCGGAGGCAAATTGTGCCTGCACGTCATACAAATCGGCTTCAGCGGCAGCTCCCGCTTGAACCAAACTTGTCACGCGATTAACTTGGCGGCCAGTGGCTTCTAGGTTGATTTCGGCAACACGGATGAATTCTTCCTGGAAAAGCACATTGAGGTAGGCACCTGCGATGGTCAACACCACATTGTTTTCGGCAATGCCTCGGTTGGCTTCTGCACTTCGTTGAGCCAAAACGGCTCGACGCAAATTCAGATGGTTTTGAAATCCGTTAAAAAGGGTGAGCCCAGTGGAGACACTAAAACTATTGGACTGGATTCGAGAGGATTCCACGAATTGATTGGTGAACGGATCAATGGTCCGTCCAAAGTTGTATCCGTGTGATGCGTTGCCGTTAAGGTTGGGCAGGAATGCGCCTTTGGCGGATTGTGTGCCGATGGATGCACTGACTTCTCCCAGCTCCGCGAGTTTGATCTGCAGGTTGTGTTCAAAGGCGTGGTCTAAGCATCGCTGTAAGGTCCAACCTGTTTGAGCAATGGAAAAACCATTCCCGAGGGAAAAGATCATGACCAAGAACGTGATCCGAAGGGTCCACATCCGGGGGGGTGCACGAAAAATAGATACCAATGATTGCATGGAGCAAAGCTACTGCAACACATAGTTTTTTTGGCGCTGGCTAGTAGTCTATTACGCGAATGGTTATTCTGCGATTTGCCTCGGCTTGTTCCACCGTTTTTGGGTGTGGAAAACGAAGCTGGTCGCTGCCCCGTCCCTCCACTTGTATGCGCCTCGGATCAATGCCCTGGGTTACAAGATATTCCCAAACAGCACGGGCTCGTTCACGGCTTTCGAATTCGGTGTTATCGCTGGAAGATTGCTCATGGCCAATCAAAGCAAGGCCCAGTGTCGGGTTGACTTGAATGAATTCAAACAAAGCCTCCAATGTGGGGATGGAAGTGTGGTACAAGGTGCTAGCGCCTGGCGTGAATTCGATGGGCTCCAAGTCCAATTCTAGTCCAATTTTTAAAGGCAACAAACGCACGGTATCTGCCGCGATTTCAGGATCTGCCCAAATCCGGTCGGTATGCATCATGAATTGAGGTTCGACGCAAATTCGGGTGTACCTCCGATAGGGCTGCAATTGCAATACGGTGTCTTCGTGAATGTTCAAATGAACCGTTTTTCTTGGATTGATGCCTTCCACCCGGAAGATTACATCCAACGGCAGGCCATTGCCTCCATCGCGAACGCTCCAAACCTGTTCAATGGGTTCGTCAGTTACCGCTTCACTATCGAGCCAAGGACTCCGCTCAACGGTAAATTGTCCAAGTGCGATGTTGGCCAACCCCCCAGTGGACATCACAAATAAGAAAATCGCGGATTTGCTTAGAAATGAGGAATGGTGAGTCCAGAGCATATAACGTAATTAAGATGTGGCAGAAGATTCCTTCCGCCATTTATAAATTACGAAAAATAAAGCGGATAACAAAATGTAAGGCACGGCCATCAGGTAGAGAATGCCCCGATTGAGTCCAGCTCCTAGGCCGCCATCAGCGGCGCTGTCTTCCGCAACGGCTTTGCACATTACACATTGTGCTTCCAATGAATCGGGCAACATCATAAAGAGGAGGCCCATTGCAAAAATCAAGTGGAGAGCACGATTTGACATCAAACGGGATAAAAAGGGGAGATCATCCAATAAACAATGACACCCGTGGCGGTCACGTACACCCAAATCGGCCAAGTATAGCGAGCAATTTTACGATGCCGCTCCACTTGCATTCCCAAACCGCGGGCATAGGTGAACAAAACCAGTGGAATGATGACCGTCGACAGCACAATGTGTGAAATGAGGATGATGAAGTAGGCGGTTCTCATCCATCCTTCGCCGCCGTAATGAGTAGAAGCCGTTGTGAGGTGAAACGTCACATAACTGAGCAAGAAAAGCACACTGAGCACCAAAGCTGTGGTGGTCAATGCGCGGTGCACGGCAATGTTCTTCTGTTTGATGGCCACGAGAGCGGCGATGAGACAACAGAAAGCCGTTCCATTGAACCAGGCGTTCAATTGTGGCAAAAAGTACAGCGCCTCCTGAGTCTCTTTCGTTAAGTTTTCTGCAGGTGGAATGAAGAACAAGATGGCAACTGCGGCTGGAATGGCCACGGCGACAATCCAAATGAATCGTTTGACGGCGCGTTCGTTTTTAAGCATAATCATTGATTTAAGAGCCACAAAGTTTCGGTGTCGTTGAGCAGCTGATCGACAGATTCAGTGGAAGTGCCATCATAGTAGCCACGGATCTGACCCTGACGATCGACCAACGCGAACACATCGCTATGAAAAAAGCCTCCGGCAGCGGTATCGCTTTCCAAAGCGGTCATGAAATACCCGTTCCGTGCAAGATCGTATATGACCTCCTGGTCTCCTGTCAAAAGCTGCCACTGCGTCGTGTCGACACCAAGTCGTTGACCGTACGCAGTCAGTTTGCTCGGGGTGTCATAGGTCGGATCGACCGAATGGCTCAACAAGAGCACATCGTGTTCCATATCCCGTTGACGTAATGCGAATTGAAGACGAGCCATCTGGCTACTCATGATAGGGCAGATCGAAGGGCAGCGGGTAAAGAAGAAATCCACAATGCGCAGTCGTCCTCTCACATTCCGATGAGAAAATTCGGTGCTGTCCATCTGAAGAAGGGCGAAAGGCGGCACGACATGTTCTGGTGTGCCCAAGACTGGAAGGGCCGGAAGCTTCTCTGCTTTTTGCCGTGCCTTTTTCTGGTGGTAAGATGCCTCGTCCATTTCCTTTTGAAGCAATGCAATATCTTCAACGGCGTCCTTGATGCCATCTTCGGATGCCGCATGGTATACGCCGCGTAAATACCCCTTGGCGTCAACCAACCAAAGCGTAGCCACGTTATTGAGGTCAGCAGAATCTCTTTGAATCATGAACGATTCGGCGATCAGGGCGTCAATTTCTGATTGGTTGCCAGTGAGGAATTGCCATTTTCCTGCGGAACCGTTGTAGCGCGTGTTTTGGTCTACGTATGTTTTCAATACGTCGGGCTGGTCATGCGTTGCGTCAAGCGTAAAACAGACGGTTGCAATGTCACTCTCATCCCGGTACCTGAAATTGGGCCACAATAACTGCTTGGTCATTTGTGCGACATGGGGTGCATTGGTCCCATAAAAAGAGGCGAGCCAAACCTTGCCATCTAGCGCGGAAGAAGAGAAGGGGACCCCTTCGTGATTCGTCAATTCGAAATCATGGACTTTTCGGGCATCGATTGACCAGGCTTCGATAGGACCTTCGGTGCTGAAGTATGGAAGTGTGTTGAAATGGTGCTCTCCGAATACACCAAGGAGCAACAATCCCGTTAGCGGTAGACCGAGCATGATGCTGGTCAGAATTACGATCTTCTTCAGGCGGTTGGTAGGGGTCGGTTCCATTGGTGGAATTCAAGTGGGCCTTTACACAAGGGCAAAACCTTTGCCCACCTCGGCTGGTTCAATGGAGGTCAATGGCCAATCAGTGGTGCTCGTTGCTGAGATTCATATGCCCAAACCCTTCGGTGATGGCTATGAACAGCAAGTAGCCGACGAACAAGATATAAGGGGCCAGGACTGCTTTTTTTAAATTGCTCCGCTCGTCACCCAGGTGCATAAATACGAGAACGATGTATGCAGCTTTGACTAAGGTCAAGACAATAAAGGTCCATTTGATCATGACCCAAGAGAAGGAATCAGAGCGCTTGAAATAAATGCCCATCGCTACTTCAAGGCTCGTCAAAACCGTCAGTATCGCTGTGACTTTCCAGGTGTTCCTACGGATTTTAGCACCTTCCTCCTCGCTGTGATGAGCGTTCAAGGCGTAGTTGTCGTTGACTATGAGATCGTCGCGTTCCATGAGGCGTAATTTGAGCGGTTTGCTGGTAAGGGCCGAGTCAGATGAGGTAGAAGAAGGTGAATACAAAGACCCACACCAAGTCCACAAAGTGCCAATACAATCCAATCTTTTCTACCATTTCATAGTGCTTACGGCGTTCAAACACCCCGCGATAAGCCATAATGAAAATGATCAAGTTGATGAGGACTCCAGAAAACACGTGGAATCCGTGGAATCCCGTAATGAAGAAGAAGAAGTTGGCATACGATTGTTGGATAGCGTATTCATTGTCGTGCATGTTGGCTCCAAACGAGAAACTCTCGGAGCGAGCGTTCCACAATTTCAAAGCGTCTTCTCCGCTGACGTGCACCTCGTTGGCGATGTATTTGTTCAGCGTCAGGCTGTGCAATTCCGCTTCATGAGGATGCTCTCCCATTTCCACCAATTTCACTCCGTGATCACTCTCTACCAAAGAGACCTGAGGTTCGCCTTCGATCCAAGGCTCTGCCAGATATCCAAAATGGTGGTCCATGAAGACCGCTTCGCCCTTGAGCAAGTCAAATTCTTGGCCGTCATCCGAAGTGACCGAGACATTTTTAGTCAATAAAAAAGAACCACCACTCCCATGGATGAAGTGCGACCACTCCCAAGCCTGCGAGCCTAGAAAGATGAACCCTCCGAGCACGGTCCAGCCGAGCCAAGTGACCACTCTTTTTTTATCGTTGCGGTGCCCCGCTTCAACAGCCATCACCATGGTGACCGAAGAAACAATGAGAATGAAAGTCATCAATGCGACGTAAATCAGGGGGTACTCTCCATCCATGAACGGAAGTGCCCGGAATACTTGTTCCCCAATCGGCCATGGGTCCGTGCTGCTCGCGCGAACGAAACCGTACGCGGTCAACAATCCTCCAAACGTCAAGGCGTCTGAAACGAGGAAGTACCACATCATCATTTTGCCATAACTGACGCTAAAGGGAGATTGCCCTCCTCCCCAGAGAACATCCTTTGAAATCACTTTTGTCGCTTCTCCGCCCATGGTTGCAATTTGGCGGCAAATTTATGCAATGAATCCCATTCAGACCACCACTTTCTGCGCAATTGATATCCAATCAAAATAGCGGGGATTGTTGGGGAGATATTTATTGGGCCAAGTCCCTTAAAATCTGACGTTTCAGGCTGAGTTATTCAATGCATAAAAAACAAGAACAGAAAAAGATAAAGCCAGAGGGCACCCATGAAATGCCAGTATATACTGAGGGTCTGAAGCTGCACTACATCGTTTGAATGGATCGTGCCTTTGGCAACCCGAATCCCATTGATCACCAAATACACAAATCCAAATGTCAAGTGCAGGATGTGAACGCCCATTAGAATCCATAGGTAGCCTCCACCCGAATTGGATGTCCGAGCGACTTCTCGGGTGACTGGGCGAACCATCAGGACGTCTTTTGTGGCGTAAAATTCATTCTTGCTCGCATCAAAAAGGATCGGCTCTCCGTTTCGTGTGATCGAATAATCTTGGCCGTAAACAGCGGGTCCTTCCATCATGGCTTCGATGTTGTTCCACCGGTATGCTTGCATGCCGGATTCATGGTCTGTAACATTCCAACCCAGCCCCATGTCAGAAAGATTTTTCCAACCTTCAGCTTGACTCAAGGTAAATCCAATTCCCATGGCCAGGGTCAAGCCCAATCCGACCAAGGTGTTGTTTTTTTTGCCGGAACGCATGCTCTTGATCGCAAACCAGAGTGAGGTGCTAGACCCCAACAACAAAACGTTCGAAATCCAGAAGGCACTCGTGGGATCGACATGTACCCAATACTGCCCCATGTTGGAAACGATATAGGCACTTGTAAATCCAGCAAATAACATGACCACCGCGAATACGATGAAATACATGAGCATTTTTTTCGTGCGCTCGCGAACCTCAGGTTCGAGACCGTCAAAAACATCCATTTTGGATGCAGAGGGGCTTTGGTTATTCATGGCCATGGTTGGAATCGGGGTTCAAAGCTTATCGAGAACGTATGCGAGTTGCACAACGGGCAAATAGATAAAAGAGGCAAACATCAATCGTCGTGCGTGCTTCATATCCAAGGAGCGGTACAATTGAGCGGCGGGAATGATGAACATAATTCCGCACAGGATGGCAACCACCAAAGCATAGTCGCCTACCATCGGAGTTCCGCTGGGAAGTGCCCACGGAAGCATAGAGGCGGGAATGCAAAAAAGGGTGTACATCAGGATTTGCCAAGCACTGCGTTTACTGCGGCCAGCTTGGAAGGGCAGCATTTGATAGCCAGCCAGCTGATAGTCGTCGTGTGCGAGCCAAGCGATGGCCCAAAAATGAGGGAATTGCCACATAAACTGAACAGCAAACAGCGATCCAGGTTCAATTCCGAAGTCGCCCGTTGCCGCCACATAGCCAATCATGGGCGGGAGCGCGCCAGGAAAGGCCCCAACGAAGACACTCAAGGATGTTTTCCCCTTGAGGGGGGTGTAAATGAATGCATAGCTTACCAGCGCTGCAACCCCTAGCCATCCGCTCAGGGCATTTAACGAAAACAAACAAAACAAACCAACGGATGCCGCTAAGATGCTATACACCCATGCTTCACGGACACTCATTCTCCCCGTGGGCAAAGGACGATTCGAGGTTCGTGCCATCAAACCATCGACCCGGGTTTCTATGATTTGATTTAGACCATTGGATGCGCCGGTTAACAAATATCCACCGATGCTCAACAACAAGAGAGCATTCAGATCAATGGTGTCCACGGCCATAAACCAACCTAGAATGGCGGAAAGCACAACAAAAAATCCGAGGCGGATTTTGAATAAGGCGGCAATGTCTTTGAAGCGTTCAGGCATGAGCTTAGCGTGGGCACAAAAGTACATGCCACCTCGCGTTTCTCACCCATCAAATCATGCCTGCATTTGAATTACCAGTTCCGCTCTTCAAAAACTCGGTTGACCCGAATTCCGACCTCCAGTCTCCACCACGCTTGGTCGGCTTGTGCGCCGGACTCTTTTCTCATCATGCCGCGGACAAAGGCCTCTTGCCCACCTAATTGAGGCAGGGTATAACCCAAATCCATCCACAGGCGAGCGACATCCTGGATACCGGCGTCTTCGACAAGGCCATTTCCATCATAGATCCAATCGATTCCGTAGTCCTCGGGACGGGTCGTATAAGACAGGAGCGGGTTCGATCCAACGGACGCCGATGGCTCCATCCCCAGTTCCGCGAACTCATCTTTGCCTTTTCGAATATAAACCGCACCGGTATGCCAACTCCACTTGTTGTTTTTCCATTGGACATGAAATCGTCCTTCAACGAAGTTGCTTCCGCTGGGGTGGGCCAAAGGTTGATGTTGGTGCGTCCATGATTGAGCACTAGAGGCATGGGAATAGGTGTAAGGACGGACACCAGAAGCCTCAAGTACAACGAACCAATGCTCATTGGAACTTCGCCACTGGACGGAACCTAAAACACCCCATTTGTTCGCCCACCATCCGTCGGATGAGAGCAATTCACTCACGACCATTTCATCAAACAACAGCTGACCGTAGATCAAAACTTGCTTTTTAGCGAACCGCGGAATCCACTCCAGTGATGCCCCTATGAGCGCGTTATCCGCAGATCCAATAGCGTATTCTGTCGGGCGAAAGGCGATGAATGGCAAGGCATAAGCCGGTTCGAATCGATGGGAATAACCGGAATCTGCGTGGAGCCAGGTCACCGCACCAAAGAGCCCAGCATTCCATCCTCCCCCAAGCTCAACGTCGACCACATGAGAAGCCATCCATGCTCTTTTTTTTGTGGTGTAGGTGCCGGGGTTGTTTCTCCCATTGGACGGTAAAGCGGGAGGGCTTCCGACGCCCAGGTGCATGGTGGAGCCTATGAGGTGAGTGTAGTGCACTTTTCCAGCATTTGCGCTTAGTCGGGCATAAGGCAATGCCGCTGCTTGACGATCATGCCAAAGAGAGCGCCAACCTTTGCCCCAATGGTGTTGGTTTTTGCCTAAATCCAATGCCACTGAGGGGCTGACTTGATAGCTGACCGAACCGGTAGCACGCGCGATAGCGATATCTGCAGGGTTTGGATTCCAGGCGTATCCGATTCCATCCCAAACGCCCCATTGCCAGGCCTCATTCCAGTCCGACTCGTGGACGCCAGCCACGCGCCAATGATCAGCCGTCCCTTCCCATTTCCAGCGCTTGTGCCCACCTTGAATGGTCAAGCCCGCTCTCCAACCTACGCCACCAGCAGAAGGCAGTTCAATCCAACTTCCTTGGAGACGCGCTCCTGGTGACCATTGAGGTGTGGCGTAGCCATTGACTTCAAACACTCGGAGCGAAGTGAGCGAGTCGGACTCGAACTCAAACGGATTCAAGGGCATCACTTGGGCGCCATTCAATGGAGTCGCTGATGTCATGTGCCAAGCTCGCGTTTGATGGGCTTGTCCAAAGCATGGAACGCACGAGCTGATGCACCATCCAACCCATAGAACGAGAACAAAGGAGACGAAAGATGTGCTTTTTGGGTCGCTTGGCATGACCCGAAATTACGCTTCTGTGAAGGATGTCGTGTCTCCTGAAGCAGCCTTTGTTCGATTCGATAGACTCAAGTCCACGCTCAGCGTCTGTTAATCGGATTTCAATTCCGTCTTAAGATCCGATTTTGTAGACCGCAGAATTGGAATGAAACAAGCAAATGCCAAGCCTAGAAGCATGAAGAAAAACACTTCATTGGATAAAATGCCATGGAATGAACTGGACAAAAAAGGCAAGGCACAAAACACGATGCTGTAGACATAAACAAAAACAGCGGTCTTTTGATGCGTTCCGAATCGCATCATCAATCGGTGATGCAAATGATTTCGGTCCGGATGGAAAGGAGAAATTCCTCGCGCCGCTCTTAGGCAAAAGACCCGCAATGTGTCGACCAGCGGGTAGGCCAAAAGACCCATGGCGAAGACTTCCTTGGAAACCAAGATCAAATGATCTGGAATGGATTCGGTTGGGGTGTTCATCAATTGAACAGAGAGAACATACCCAATCAACCCGATAACCAAAGAACCGCAATCTCCCATGAATATTCTTGCTGGCGCGAAATTGAAAACCAAGAATCCCAACATGCTTCCTCCAGCGGCCAGGGCGAGAATGGCTTCAGAATAAGCCCCTGTTGACAAGAACCAGAAGGCAAAAGCGCCCATCGCCACCGCACTGTATCCGGCCGCGAGCCCATCGATTCCATCAATCAAATTGAAGGCATTGACGATGACGATGTACACGAAAACCGAAAAGACGATGCTGATTGGTTCATGCAATTCTTGGACTCCAAATAGCCCGCTGAATGAATGAATTTGGAATCCACCAATCCCCACAAGAATGCCGCCAATCACCATATGGGTCAGCAGTTTTTTACTTGGAGATACCCCAATGATATCATCTTTCAAGCCCATGAAGAAAATAAGGATCAAGGAAGCCATGACCAGTGATTGTCCGACCATACCCGTACTTTCTGAACCGAAATTGAAAGAACTCCAAAATAGAAAGTTGAAGAGCAAGGCAACGAAAATCATGACCCCGCCAATGGTTGGAACACTTCGATGATGAATTTTCCTTTCTTCTCCGGGCTCGTCGACCAACCGTTTTAGTTTCGCGACTTTGATGAGGGTTGGCAGCCCTAAAATGGTCATCAAGAACGAAGAAATGGCGACTAACGATATCATTTGATAGCTAAAATACGATAAAACAATGATGGCCAAACCATTAGGGCAACTAAAGTATCCAAAACAATTGTGGATAATTCAGGACCAAATGACTTTGGGGGAGCTGTTTTATATGAACCTATTCAAGGACGAATCGCTGATTGAATTCCTATTTGCCAGGAATAAATATCGAGGTCGCTTGTTGAAGAGGAGCTGTTAATCCTCGACATGGACGCAAAGCATTGCATGGGCCAAACCGATTGAAATTGCCACCCAATCGCGAGTCGACCCCAGATGAACTGGTCATTGATTTCTCCGGTTGCGGCCAATTCAAGTTTTGGGATTGGATGGTACCTACTTTGAAGGGTCAGGGCATTTTCCCAAAGCGAATGCACTGAAATCCCAGCGTGCTCAAAAGCTGCCAACTTGGGACTTTCTTGGAATGCTACTTCGGCTTGGTGATTGCGGGTGCGTTGAACCCACTCCAGTCGCGCGCTCCACTTCTTGCTGGCAAAGCGCCAGCCAGCCAGTGATGTTAACCTTCGCCCACGAGAAGATGATACCCCAGCTGACCATCGTGGCCCTCCAAAATCTGTGGATATTTGCCCATAGAGGATTCCTTTGGATCGTTCAGAGAAACGCATATGATGTTGCAATTCCAAACCACCCCAATGCCGTTCGGCGTGATACGGTTTGTTTTCTTCCAGTCCAAAAGCCTGCCATCCCTCTTCAGCGATCGAAGCTTCTTTATCGCGAACGTAAGAATAGACCCCTTGGACAATCCAGTTCGAATGAAAATTCCACGATTGAACGGCGTAGAACACCCGGGAGCGGTTGAACAAAGATTCAGCTGTTTCACCTAAAGGTCCCCTTTCTGTGCTATTCCATTGGGTGGCCCAGCACTCACTCTTCAACCCTCCGTGCTCAAATCCAATGCGTAAATAGGGCGAAGGCGCCGCGTCGATGGACGCGAATGCGCTCCTGTTGCCTGCCCCAATGTGCAATGCATCGATTCCTCCATCGACAGACCACTGGCCATCGCTCCAGCCGCACCATCCCCGGGCTCTCGACACATCGTAATAGGCTGTTTCCAACGTGTTCCAAGCTCCTTGCCGTCCCAATTTCGAACGTCCCCAACCGGGAATTCGGTTTTGCACAGCCCAATAGCCGAGTATGGGGTCGGCCACTCCTTGGCGCTCGAGAAGCTCTCCGCCGAGATGCCAAATACCATCAATTGTAGCTTGGACCCGTGCTCCTCGGATGTTGTCCCACACGACCTCCGCTTCCATGTTTTTGGTCCCACCCCCATGCACTTGAACGACGGGATCGACATAAACGCTTCCATTTTCTCCAGAGAAATCAAACAGATGCTGATTTGGCAAGCGCTGCCAATAGCTTCCTTCAGGTGCAACAAAGGGTTCTTGCACCCGAATTGCTGGAACATGTCCCGTGCTGTCTTGGTACGTTTGGCTATGAGCCATCAAAGAAATTACCCCAATCCCGCTGGTTAAAATAGCCTGACGAAGGGCGTTGCATCGTGTAAGCGTGTCTCTCTGACTGAACACTTAAAATGTGCTTTTGACTTCTGCATATACCCGCTCGATGCCCTCGCGCAAGCCGATACTCGCTTTCCAACCCAATGCGTTGATTCGGCTCACATCCATCAGTTTTCGCGGTGTCCCATCGGGTTTGGAAGTGTCCCAGTCCAACGCTCCATCGTACCCTACAATTTGACAGATCATATCGGCCAAATCTTTGATGCTCAGGTCTACACCCGTTCCTATGTTGACCCATTGAGACCCGTCGTATGAGTCCATTAAATGCACACAACCTTCGGCCAAATCGTCCACGTGCAAAAACTCCCGTTTGGGGGAGCCCGTTCCCCAGAGCGGCACAGATGGCGCGCCCGTGATTTTGGCTGTGTGAATTTTTCGAAGCAATGCCGGCAAGACGTGGCTATTTTCAAGGTCATAGTTGTCTCCCGGGCCATAGAGGTTGGTTGGCATCGCACTGATGAAGTTCGCTCCGTACTGATCCCGGTAGGTTTCGCACAATTTGATGCCAGCAATTTTGGCAATGGCGTATGGTTCATTCGTGGGTTCCAAAGGCCCCGTCAACAGCGCATCTTCTACCAAGGGCTGGGCAGCGAGCTTGGGATAAATGCAACTCGATCCGAGAAAAAGCAACTTGCCCACTCCGTGCTTCCATGCCGCATGAATGGTGTTGGATTCAATCATCAGATTTTCATACAGAAATTGTGCTCGGTAGGTGTTATTGGCGTGGATGCCTCCAACTTTGGCTGCGGCCAAGTACACCTGATCCGGCTTTTCAGCCTCAAAAAAAGCATCGACAGCAGCTTGATTGACCAAATCCAATTCCTGTCGAGTTCTTGTGACAATATTTTGATAACCAAGATTTCTCAGCCTCCTTGCGATGGCGGAACCGACCATGCCACGGTGTCCCGCGATATAAATTTTGGTGTTCGGATGCTTCGCTTGTTGCATGGGATAAAAATAGGGCGCAACGGCCTTGTCTTGTCAGCTCATTTGATTTTGAGCGGATCGAATGCCATCTCCGATGAAGGTAAAAGCCAACACGACGCTGACAATAAGTAATCCTGGAGCAATGGCGAGCCATGCATGCCTGCCTGTGATCAAGTGATAATGTTCTTGGACAATGTTGCCCCAACTCGGCATGGGTATTTGCGCTCCATAGCCGAGGAAGCTCAATCCGGATTCAATCAAGATGGCAGCAGCGAAATTTGCGGCTGCCACGACGATGATCGGACCAGCCGCGTTGGGCAGCATGTGCCGAAACATAATACGAACGTCTGAAAACCCAAGGGACTGAGCAGCTTCCACGAATTCTTGCTCTCGAAGGGCTATGAATTGTCCGCGGACTACCCGTGCCACATCGACCCACATGGTCAATCCGATGGCGACAAAGACTTGCCAAAAGCCCTTGCCAAATGCCAGCGTGATGGCCAAGACCATCAACAGGGTAGGCAACGTCCAGACGACTTGGATGAGCCAACTAATAACCGCATCTACTTTGCCACCGCGGTATCCTGCCCAAGCGCCTAGAAAAATGCCAATCAAAAGTGAAATCAAGACGGCAATTGCACCGACACTCAAACTGATGGCGGAACCGGCCATGAGTCGGCTTTGAAAATCCCGTCCGTACCGATCGGTGCCCAACCAGAATCGTTGCGTGGTTCCATCAGCCAACACCACTTCCGATCCTGGGTCCAACAAGGCCCATTCCAAATGTTGGGTATTGGCATGAGGCGCTGGATCCGGTCGCAGAAGGGGCCCTGCCAAGGCGACCGCTGCCAATAGCAAAATCCAACACGCTCCAGCGAATGCCGTGGAATGATTTCCGAAGGAGCGAAGGATGAAACGAAACATGTGCTGTGAAGTTAAATTCGTCGGCCTTTCCAAACCATTTTTCCAGACATCATTTTCACCCAAGACCCCACCACCAAGATGAGGTAACGTATGGGAAAGAGCATGATGTCACGGAGATTCAATGAAATTTCGAATCCACGAGATGTGGTGCGAAGCATTGCACCATCCACGAGTGTTTTGATCATCCAGAGGAGGCATGTCGCTCCGAATACCCGGAGATTAAGGAGTAGAACAGAAGCAACAATCCATGCGAAGAGCACCAAAGAAACCGCAGCGACCAATCCGGCAATGTTGCGTGACTCTTCGTTTTCATAGCCCTGTGCTTTCGATGCCCACCGCGCACGCTGCATCCACAAAGTTGGCCAGTCAGGGGCCGTTGCCGTATCAGCTCGTGCTGCTTGATCGCCATTCCAAACGATGGAATGTCCGGCTTCTCTTAGGGCCTCCAAGGCGAAGGAGTCATCCCCAGAAGCCCAGTGGGTTTGAAGTTCGTCGATGGGGTAATGAGCGTGACTGAAAAGCAAGTTGGCGCCGCTTCCCATGGCCAAAGTTCCTTTGCTGATTCCCCCTCCGATCCAGACCATCATGCAGCCGTATTCCAATGCCTGAAACCTTTGCCATCCGTGAGCATGAGGAGTCAAACGGACAGTACCGACAACAGCTTGAGCTGATCGATCAGCCGCTGCTTGAACCATGCTTTTTGCCCAATCATGCCCAACACGGACATCCGCGTCCAAGGTGGCGACCCAAGGAGTTTTGATCACCTTCATTCCTGTGATGATGGCGGCCTTTTTCCCCACGCCTTCTGATGGTATAACCTCAACGCCGAGGGCGCTTGCTTGGGCCATTGTGTCGTCCTCGCTTTGATCATCCACCACCAGAACCCGAACGGAAAGCGATTGGTTTTTTAGATCCGCCAATAAAAGTGGCAGATGACTTGCTTCGTCTCGGCTTGGGACAATGACGGTCAACCCAGAATCTACTAAAATCGATGCAGCACCTTCGTTTACTTTTGAAACCTTTCTCCAACGGTTGATCCACTTGCCAATGGCCCAAGCGTATGATGACAAGATGAGGATGGACAGAGCGAAGAATCCCATCAGAGTTTAGGTTTTGTGGTGAGCCAAGTGCCTAGAATGGCAGGCAAGGCCAAATTAATGAGCCAAATGGTAAAAGCGGCCTGGACAACCGGCCAAAGCATCCATGCACTCGGTTGAAAGAAATACACGGCTAGAGCTTCTCGGATGCCCATTTCAGCCAATGCAGCTGTCGGTACGAGCATGTTGCCGAGGTAAATCAATGGAATGTTCCAGATGGACAAAGAGTCCAAGGGATAGCCCCAAGCGACCAAAGCCAGGGCGAACTGTCCACCGAAAACAGCGAACCGAATACCGCTCCATGCGAGTGATTCAATCCGTAGAGGCAAAGGTGTAGGTACTGAATTGGCGGAAAACCACGATCCGAGCCTTGGCCATCGTTTACCCCAGGTTTGAAGGGGCAATTGCCACCGTAAATAAGCCACCAAGGTGATGGCTGTGGTCAATGACAATAGCCATCCGATGATGGGGCGTGCCAGAAAGACGGACTCGAGATGCGTGGCCATCATCCACCACGCGAACGTTCCGGCAGCAAGGGTCATCCACATTTGCGCGAAAGCACCCGAAATGAAAGCACGGGCACCTTGTTCTCGAGCTTCTCGTGGCAATAAAGCCACCCGCGCCACTGCATCGCCGCTTCGATTGGGTGTAAAAAATCCCAAGGCCGCTCCGCCAAGCACTTCACGAATAGATTGGCTGAAAGGCCTGTTGACTCCCATTAACCGATGCCATTTCCAGGCTTCTACTCCCCAATTGACTGGCATCATGGCAATGACGATGAACAAAGCGATCGGAGATGCGGGAATGAGGGATGCTGCATTCCAATCCGCAACCGCCTCATGGTGCACGACTTTCCAGGCGATATACGCCATCGCCGCAAGAGTGAAGGCCCAAGCGGTGAGTCGTTTAACGGATGGAGATAGAGAGACTCGATTCATGTGGATGCGGAAACGCTCTTCCAAATGTACCTTCGTTGACGTATGCCTCCTGCTAAAAATCAAACGGAACAGATTATTCTCGGTATCGACCCTGGAACCACCATCATGGGGTATGGTGTAATTCGGGTGATTGGCAAGGAGGTGGAATTGCTGGAAATGGGAGCGCTCCACCTATCGAAGTACCCGGATCATGCGGTAAAGTTGAAACGCATTTTTGATCGATGTGCATCGTTGATTGAATCCCATGCACCGGATCACATGGCCGTGGAGGCGCCTTTTTTCGGTAAAAATGTGCAATCCATGCTGAAACTAGGTCGCGCGCAGGGAGTGGCATTGTCTGCGGCATTGTCCCGAGACATTCCCATTTCGGAGTACGCACCTCGGAAAATCAAGCAGTCCATCACAGGTTCGGGTGCTGCCAGCAAGGAGCAAGTAGCTGCGATGGTGGCGCGCACGCTCAAAATCCCCATGGAGAGCTTGCCGAAAGAACTGGACGCCACCGATGGCGTGGCCGTAGCGTTGTGCCATTATTTTCAATTGGCTTCCCCTCGCATGCAAGCGGGGTATAGCGGTTGGAAGGCTTTTGTATCCGACCAATCGGACCGCGTAAAGCGCTGATAAAAAGGTGTTTATAATTTTTACTCGAAAATGAAACCTTTTTCGAGCGGCTCCCGTACAAGACCCCGGAGCCTCGTGCTCCATAACAGTTTACTTGTTTTCATTCAACAGGGGGGGGTCGTCCAACGGGAGGACCCTCTTTGTTATATCCTATTTTTTTAGAATCGTCTGTTCGATAATCCGAGTGATCAGCGCTGTTTTACTGATGCCTGCGGCTTCTGCTTGTTTGGGGGATATGCTGACTTCAGAAAACCCCGGAATCCCATTCACTTCTATGACTGTGGGAACCTCACGATTCATCCAGATGGCATCTACCCGAGCCATCCCTCTACACGCGGTTGCCTTGTAGACCGCGATTGCTTGAGCTTGCATCTCTTGGCGGACTGAATCATCGATATTGGCAGGGGTTGTTTCTTCTGATTCACCGCCGTATTTCGCCTCATAATCAAAGTAGGTACGATCGGTCCGTATTTCTGTTACAGGCAATGCCATAGGCGCCCCTTGTTCATCAGGAATGACACCGATGGTGAACTCCCGTCCTTGAAGAAAAGTCTCCACCAAAGCTCCACCTCCACCTGTGCCGAGTGCCTTTTGTATCGCATCACTCAAGGCTGCTCGGGTCTCTACAAGGCTGATGCCAAAGCTGGATCCGGCTTCATTGGGTTTGACAAAGCATGGGAATCCAATCAACTTCTCGATGGCATCGCCATCCCATGATTCGTTGTTTTCAATTCGGATGGATTGTGCCACAGCAATCTGGTGTTCCCTGAGAAAATCAGTGGTCTTCCCTTTATGAAACGTCATGGCCATGCATTTCGCATCGCCAGTGGTGTGGGGAATATTCAATGCTTCTAGTTGGGCCTGAATGCGCCCATCCTCACCAGGGGTTCCATGAATCACAATGAAGGCGCCGTCAAAATTTTTGCCGGCCACGGTAAAGCTTTCATGATCAAAGGGAACACGTGCATGATCAATTTCGGCCCACCAACCATCGGGATCTACATGCACCAAAGTGGCATCGAAGCGATCTGCATCGATGTGGTTCATGACCATGGCGGCTGATTTTCGAGAAATCGGTGCTTCTTCGGAATAGCCGCCGGTCAGGACGGCGATGGCAAGGCGTTCAGGCATGAGGAAAACAATCAGTTAATGCGGTCGCATCGCTTCCGCGGAATCTACAATGGCAAATTAACCGGATAGGTGACGCTCTGGATAAGGCAACTAGGACTTTCCATTCACCGTCAATTGTTCACGGAGACGCATCACCAAATCCTGGACTTCTTCGAGTGAATTGCCGGTGACCGTGACGTGACCCATTTTCCGGAATGGCTTGACGCGTGACTTACCATAGAGATGCGGGTGGACACCCGGTGTTCTCGTGGCTTCAGATAATCCAGAATAAACGGGAGTGCCTTGAGCGTCCCGACCTCCAACCAAATTCAACATCGCTCCAAAAGGATGAATGGGTTGGGTGGAACCCAAAGGCAAATTGAGCACAGCGCGCAGATGCTGCTCAAATTGCGAGGTTTGGTTCGCTTCGATGGTGTGGTGCCCACTGTTGTGCGTTCGAGGAGCCAATTCATTGACGGATAATTCCCCGCTTCGATCCAAGAATAGCTCCACGGCCATTAACCCCTCAAAGTCCATGGCTTCGACGACACGCAACGCTAAAGTTTGCGCCTTCGCCGCGATTTCGTCGGAAATGGCTGCTGGTGCCACGAGATAATCAACCAGGTTGGCTTGGGGGTCAAAGACCGCTTCGACCACGGGGAAAGAGGCGGTTTGGCCGGCTGTGTTGCGGGCGATGATGACGCTCAGTTCTTTGTCAATATCGACGGGGTGTTCCAAGACACAAGGCGCGTCAAACCCTTTGGCCGAGGCCTCCATGGCATCTTGAAGAAATTGAACTCCTTTTCCATCGTATCCTCCGCGGCGCAATTTCTGAACGACAGGAAATCCGTGCTGTCCGGCTTCGGAAACGTTCTCCACCAACTTGAAAGGGGAGGAAGGGATGCCGTGTTTTTCGAAAAATGCTTTTTGTGTTCCCTTGTCCTGGATCATATCAATATGGTCGGGTTTGGGAATGACCCGCACCCCCGAGGCTTCCAAGAGGCGCAAACCTTCGACAGAAACATGTTCAATTTCTATGGTGACGACATCGAGGCCCTGACCGAATGCAAAAACGGCCTCGGCATCATTCAAATCACCTTGTACAAAACGATGTGTCAAGTGGCTGCATGGCGCGTCGATCGAGGGATCCATGACTTCCACGCGGATGTCGAAATCAATCGCAGATTGAATCATCATACGTCCCAATTGGCCTCCGCCAAGGACTCCTAATCGCATGGTCGGACCAAAAGAAATTGGGTTTTCGTCGTCTCGTTGCATGTGGCAAAGATATTCAGGCGATTTTCGCCATATGGAATTCTTAGACAATGATTTTTTAGGCAACCCGCTCAGTGAGTGGGGGATTGCTCTTTTATGGGCCTTTGGCGGGGTATTAATCGGTGGTATTATGTTCAAGTGGGTCAGCCGAAGATTGAAGAAAATAGCCGGAAAGACGGCGAACAAGTTGGATGATTTGATCATTGACCAGGTAGAAGAGCCTATCGGAATGGGCCTCGTAATCATGGGGCTTTGGTTTGGATATGACCATTTGTACTTCGGGGAGAGCGCGGATGTCTTCATGGGCCATGCCTTTAGCATGGCTGTAGCCTTGGATATCACATGGCTCATCGCGCGATTGGTGGATTCTCTCGTGGGCAATGTGTTGTCATCTATTTCGGAAAAATCGGATTCTAAGATGGTTTCCCAGATTGCGCCCATCTTGCGTAAAACATTGCGCTCCACCGTCTGGGCTTTGGGCGTGATCATGGCGCTGAACAATGCCGGTTACGATGTAGGGGCATTGCTCGCTGGGGTTGGAATTGGTGGTTTGGCGATGGCGATGGCTGCCAAGGATTTTGTGGCCAACATCTTTGGAGGAATCACCGTTTTTGTGGACAAACCATTTGTAGTCGGAGACCGGGTTCAACTGGACGGTGTCGATGGAATGGTACAAGAAATTGGCATTCGGTCCACCCGAATCAAGACCCTTGCCGGTCGAATTGTGACCATTCCTAATCACAAATTCACGGACAGTGTGGTTGAGAATGTGACAGCCGAACCTGCGAGAAAAGTTCGCGTGGACCTTGGACTGACCTATGATACAGCCCCGGAACGCATAGAAGAGGCTATCGCAATCCTGAATGAAATCGTGGTCAAACATGCTGGAACGGAGGAGGACAACATCATTTGGTTCAATGGCTTTGGTGACTTTTCTCTGAATGTTAGTGCGATTTACTATGTTCGAAAAGATGCCGATGTTATGTTGACCCCTGGCGCCATCAATTTGGAAATATTGCGGCGGTTCAATGAAGCGAAGCTTGATTTTGCCTTTCCTACACAAACCCTCATTCATGAAGGGAGTGCCGATAATGGTTCGAAATAAAGATTTGATATCTTGCCGGCTTGCAGGGTTTGAAGGACGGGCTTTATTAAATTCATAAAAGTTGAAATACGACGTAATTATTGAGTCAAGCGAGCCGCGATATTGGTTTTTCTTGCTGGCGAGCCTGCTTTTGGGAGCCTTGTTCATTCGTCGATTTGATCTCTTGAATCAGGACCGTAGAGATCGCACCCTTAGGCAGATGGGCTATTTCTTCATCGTGGCAAACTTCTCTTTGCCGATTTTCTCGATGCTTGATCCTGAGCAGTCCCTGACTTGGCATCGGTCCATTCCGTTGCATTTCTGTGGCATGAATTACATCTTGATTGCTGTCAATTGTTTTGCCCGTAATCGCGCTCTATTCACCTTTACGGCATTCCTTGGTACAATTGGAGGACTTCATGGAGTCCTGACTCCTCAATTGACGGTTGGTGATGCGCCCTTGGTTCTTGCAGACTACTATTTGCGCCACACCTCCATCATCATCATCCCCATCATTATGTCACGGTCCTTTGGGTTTCGGATTCCCAAATTTGCATGGATGTGGATTTATGTTGTGGCGGCCGTGCTATCTACAGCGATTGGAGGAGTGAACTGGTTGTTGAATACGTATGTTCCCAATGATGTGATCGCCAACTACATGTACATGTGGGAAGCGCCTAAGGTGGACAATCCGTTTGTGCCTTTATGGCCTTGGCCATTTTACATCATTGCTTTGCATGCGGGGCTGGTCATTCATTTGGTGGTTATCAATGCCATCTATCGATGGACTTCCGCGGATGAAACATTTAGCGGTCAGCCGATGTGGAAGCGGCTCCTGACTTGATTTCGTTTGTAGGTTTTCCACGTTGTATCAACGCTTGGGAAAACGATTGCTTTCACCGGGTATCTTCGTAAGTCATGCGCGCATACCTCGACCTCCTCGATCACTTACTGACCAACGGTACACTCCGGGAAGACCGGACCGGAACCGGTACATTGGGCTGCTTTGGATACCAAATGCGATTCGATTTAGCGGAAGGCTTTCCTGTCATGACCACCAAGAAATTGCACCTCCGGTCCATCATCCACGAATTGCTTTGGTTTTTGCAAGGCGACACCAACATCGCCTATTTGAAAGAAAATGGCGTTCGGATCTGGGATGATTGGGCCGATGAGGAAGGCAACTTGGGTCCTGTGTATGGTTATCAATGGAGGAGTTGGCCCAATCCCGATGGAACGGCGACCGATCAAATTGCCAAGCTGATCGAACAGATTAAAAACAACCCGTATTCCCGTCGCCATGTCGTGAGTGCTTGGAATCCGAGCTTCATCGATGAAATGGCGTTGCCGCCATGCCACTGCTTGTTTCAATTTCACGTGGACAATGGAAAGTTGAATTGCCAGTTGTACCAGCGGTCTGCGGACACCTTTCTGGGAGTGCCTTTCAATATTGCCTCCTACGCCTTGCTGACCATGATGATGGCGCAAGTTTGTGATTTGGAGCCAGGAGAATTCGTGCACACATTTGGTGACGTACACCTCTATACCAACCACGTGGAGCAAGCCAGAGAACAACTCACCCGCGAGCCGCGGGCGTTGCCCAAGATGCGGATCAATCCAGAGGTGAAGGACTTGTTCGCCTTCTGTTATGAAGATTTCGAATTGGTCGATTACGATCCCATGCCTCACATCAAAGCGGCGATTTCCGTTTAATCAGGGCCCATGTTGATCAGTCTCATTGTCGCAGTAGCGAAAAATGGTGTCATTGGGAACAACAACGACCTGGTATGGAAATTACGGGATGACATGCAATTTTTTGCATCGACGACGCGAGGCCATGCGATCATTACAGGAAGAAAGAACTACGAATCCATTCCCGAACGGTTTCGCCCCTTGAAAGACCGAACCAATATTGTGGTAACGCGCAATCGCGCGTATGTCGCACCGGGTGCCGTGGTGGTGCATTCTTTGGAAGCTGCATTGGAAGCCGCCGCTTCCAGTGGAGAAGAGGAAGTGTTCATCATCGGCGGGGGCCAGATTTATGCCGAGTGTTTGAAGTCAGGACGTGTGGATCGGCAATATGTAACCCACGTTGATGCTGAGCCAAATGGGGACACCTTTTTTCCATTGGAAGGCTTGGGTTCTTGGAGGGTTGAAACGTTGATGCAGCAGGAATCGAACGACCGGAATGAACACGCATTTGTTGTCAGCCGTTACGATCGACTGTAAATTCTGGAGCCATGGATGAAATCCTGTTGGGCGTGGAGCACATCACTGATTGGAAGGGCTATGATCACATGCTTTACCTCTTGGCCCTCATCGCGTGGGCGAGTTTAAGTAACGCTTGGCGTGTGCTGGTTTTGGCAACCGCATTTACCGTTGGGCATAGCATCACCTTGCTCCTCGCAGGCATGGGCTGGGTGCATCCCAACGGCGCATGGATTGAATTCCTGATTCCCGTCACCATTGCGTTGACGGCTTTGTGGAATTTGCGAAGATCAGCGGCGCCGGAAGAGAGTTCCAAGCGATACAGTATCCTGACTTATCTCATGACGGTCATGTTTGGTCTCATCCATGGCCTCGGGTTTTCCTCCTTTTTCCGGATGATGCAGGATCATGGGGACAGCATCATTCTGCCCCTCTTTCGATTCAATGTCGGGGTAGAAATCGGTCAGTTGGCACTGCTCTTGGGCTTTTTAGCGATGGCCTCACTTCTTCGCGCGGTTGGCGTGCGTGCAAGAGATCAACAAGTCTTCATTTGTGCCGTCACAGGAACCATTGCGGTTATGATGGCACTCGATCGTTTGCCTTTTTAACGGAGCATTACGACACGCCCATTGTGCATGATGTGCCGGATAAAGCCATCTGGTTTGAAGCTTGGGGGTTTTGCACCTACGTGGGCCATGAATCAACCGTCACTTTCACGACTTCGTTTATTTTGATATGCGAAGCGAATGCTCTGACTACCTTTGTTGCATGATGCGGGCCTTATTCCTCTTTCTCATTCGTTTGTACCAGCGCTTGTTGAGTCCTCTATTGGGTTCGAATTGCCGATTCCAGCCGACATGCTCTTCGTATGCAACTGAATCCATTCAGGTTCACGGTGCTTTTCGCGGCAGTTGGTTAGCCGTGCGCAGGATTGGGAAATGCCACCCTTGGACGGAGTCCGCTTATGACCCTGTACCCCCTAAACACTCTTCCGATGAAAACCTATAAAGTCCTGTCTGTTTTTGCCATTGCCATTCTTGCCATCAGCTGCGGTGAACCGGAGAAGAGTGCGAGCATGCAAGAAGCACAGAAAATCCACAATCAATTGACTCGATTATCGGGTGAATTGCATGAAAACATGGTTGCGAAATTGCAATCCTTGGAGGCCGATGTAGAAGCGGCTATGGTAGCAGGAGATTCGCTATTGGCCATGAAGTTGGCGAGAGTTGAAGGCCAATTGGACGAGTTGGATGTGCTCTTTCACGACTGGAGCGAAACAGTTGTGGAGGTTCCGGGTTTGGAGCATGACCACAGCGGGCATGACCACGCAGGTCACGACCACGGCGCCCATGATCATGGAGCTCCGTCAATGGAGGGCATGAGCGACGAAGATATCTTGGCCATTCAACATGCATTGATGGCTGAACTGGAAGCCTTGAAGGTCAAGTATGATCAGTCTATTGAGGCGTTGAAATTGAATGTCGAATAGCCCATGTACGACATCCCACATCGCCCGCGGCGAAATCGTCAATCTGCAGCTGTTCGGGACTTGGTGCGTGAAACGCATCTGACTCCAGGCCATTTAATTATGCCGTTGTTTGTGATGGACGGCCATGGCATCAAGCAGGAAATTGCTTCCATGCCCGGAGTGTTCCGGATGACCGAAGAGTTTGTCCTGGAAGAGGTTGCGGCATGCATGGCTGTGGGTGTTCGATCTTTTGTGTTGTTCCCAGTGGTGGAGGATGCCTTGAAAACACCAAACGGCGCATATGGAGTGGACCCTACGAATTTTTACTTTCGAATAGCCAAAGCGATTAAAGTGGCCTTTCCAGAGTCGATGTTGATGAGCGATGTGGCGTTGGATCCTTACAGCAGTGATGGCCACGATGGATTGGTGGTGGATGGTGAAATCCTCAATGATGAAACGTTGCCACTTTTGGAAGCACAAGCAGTAGCTCAAGCAGAGGCGGGATTTGATTTCATTGGTCCTTCGGATATGATGGATGGACGGGTAGGAGCAATCCGCGAAGCATTGGATGATGCTGGGCTTACCGGAACAGGCATCTTGGCTTACAGTGCGAAGTATGCGAGCGCATTTTACGGTCCGTTTCGCGATGCCTTGGAAAGTGCACCGAAGTCGGGTGACAAACAAACGTATCAAATGGATCCTGCCAACCGTGTTGAAGCATTGCGGGAGGCAGAATTGGATGCGGCAGAAGGAGCTGATATGCTTATGGTGAAGCCGGCCTTGTGCTATTTGGATGTGATTTATGAACTCTCGGTGAATTTGGATTTGCCCATTGCTGCATACAATGTCAGTGGGGAATATGCGATGCTCAAGGCGGCTGCCGCCAAGGGTTGGATTGATTACGACCGAGCCATGCCGGAGATGTTGACCAGCATTCACCGAGCGGGGGCTTCCGTCATTTTGACTTATTTTGCTCGGGAATATGCTGAACGATACCAAGCTGGAACACTTTGATGCCATGAGAGGAATTTTGATGCTTTTACTAACAGGTTTGGCCGGCAGTTTGTTGGCCCAGCGTGCACCGGACAATGTGATGATTTTTGATGGAGAAGGCTTGTCCTACCAACCTTGCGAACCTTCCATTGCGATCAGCTTGAAGGACCCAGATATCATGGTAGCTGGATCTATTTTGGACAACGTACACCGTTCCACCGATGGAGGTTGGACTTGGAAAACGGATACCTTGACTTCGCGGTACGGTGTGTTTGGCGATCCATGTGTCGTAGCCGCACCCAATGGCGATTTCTACTACCTCCACTTGTCCAATCCGGATGGCACTGGCTGGGAGAGCGATGCGCTTTTGGATCGCATTGTGGTGCAACGCGGAAAGCGTCAGGGCCGATCTTGGAATAAGGGGTATGGAATGGGATTGAATGACAAGAAGGACCAAGACAAGGAATGGGCATCAGTCAGTGACGATGGCCATTCTATGGTTACCTGTTGGACCCAATTCGATAAATACGGGAGCCCTGAAGCGGCGGACAGCACCGTCATTTTGTGCAGCACTTCCAATCGCAAGGCCAAGAAATGGTCCGATCCGGTGCGTGTGAATCGTATAGCCGGGGATTGTTTAGATGGAGATTTGACCGTCGAGGGCGCTGTGCCAGATTTTGGACCGGATGGCGAAATCTATGTCGCATGGGCACATGCAGATACCATTTGGATGGATCGTTCATTGGATGGAGGTGTGACGTGGCTGGAGCGGGATTTGAAGGTCGCTCGAATCAGTGGCGGATGGGACCAAAAAATTCGCGGCTTGGGACGCTCCAACGGAATGCCTGTTACGCGAGTAGATCGGAGCGATGGTCCAAACCGTGGGCGGATTTATGTCAATTGGACGGATGACCGAAATGGCGAAGACGACCAGGATGTATGGTTGTGCTATTCGGACGATGGAGGAAATAACTGGACGGCACCGATCCGGGTCAACGATGATCCGGCCGGAGCTCAGCAGTTCTTCCCTTGGATGGCGGTCGACAACGTGACGGGACACGTTCATATCGTTTTTTATGATCGCCGTGCTGCTGCCGCACGTTACCCAGATCCACGAATGCGTCCTTCATGGCGCACCGATGTCTATGTGGCCACCTCAACCGATGGGGGCGATACGTGGAAAAATCTGGAAGTCAGTGAAAAACCTTTTGAACCGACCGGTAAAGGATTTTTCGGCGATTACAACAATATTTCGGCGCACGATGGGCGCGTTCGGCCTATTTGGACCCGAAACGATGGAGGGGTGCTGAGCATCTGGACCGCCTTTATGGACGGCTACGAGTAATCAGGCGGTTTAAGCTCGCCGAATCTTCTCCGCCGTACTGGCTAACTCTTCCTGTGTAAAGTTCAATTTGGGGCGCTCGAAATTGATGTCGGAGACGTTTTGAAGGGGCACCAAATGAACATGGGCATGCGGCACTTCCAATCCGATGATGGCTACACCGATGCGCTTGCAGGGAATGGCGCGTTCCAGTTGTTTTGCGACGTCACGTGCAAAGCCATTGATTTCTGCCAAGATATCGTCTTCCAAGTCGAAGAAGTAATCCACTTCTATTTTGGGGATGACCAATGTGTGGCCTTCTGCAAGCGGAGCAATGTCCAAAAAGGCCAAGAACTTTTCGTTTTCAGCTATGCGGTGGCAAGGAATCTCGCCCGACACGATTTTGCTAAATAAAGACGCCATCAGTTATTGCTGTTCCGGGTGATCTCCATGATTTCAAAGGGAATGACCCCCGCTGGCACAGAAACCTCCGCGACATCTCCCACAGATTTCCCTAACAAACCCCGACCGATGGGAGAATCCACGGAAATCTTCTTCAGTGCGAGACTTGCTTCGTTCTCCGCTACTAGGGTGTACGAAACTTCGGCATTGTTCTTCAAATTCTTGATCTTCACCGTGCTCAGGATGTACACCTTGGAATCGTCGATTTGGGAATCATCGACCAGTCTTGCGTTGGCTAAGGTGTTTTTTAGTTTGGATATTTTCGCTTCGAGCATGCCTTGTGCTTCTTTGGCAGCATCGTATTCTGCATTTTCACTCAAGTCTCCTTTATCTCGGGCTTCAGCGATTTGCGCAGAAATGCGCGGTCGCTGAACAGTCTCGAATTGACGGACTTCGTCTTTCAGACGCTGCAGTCCTTCTTTGGTGAAATAGGAAATGTTTGACATGACAGAATTCTCTTAAAAAACGATGGGTCCCTTTTGTAGGCTTGCAGGCCTTCAGTTGATGGACTAAAAAAGAGAAAACCCGAAGGATAACGGGCTTTCTCTTTGTACAAAGATAATGAAAAACAAAAGCTAATGAGGTTCAGGTCAGCTGAGTAGCCGAACAGGATCTCAGAGCTTAGAGGGTTAAGTGGACGCCAATGGAATGATTTCCATCAAATGGATTGGTGGTCCGGTAGCTATAATTGATCCCGATTACGCCACCATCTGAATTGGCTGGAATGTTCAAAGTGAATCCAGCGGCAGGTCCAGTGAAAGCAGTGGTCACCTCTTCTTCATTTCCCAGGCCTGACTCCCAAATATATCCAGCACGCAAAACCAAAATATCGGTCACGCCTAACTCGAGGCCACCACCGAAGGTGTCTTTGGTGAACGAATTGGAAACGAACTGACCTGTTAACGTTGCTGCAGTCGCTTTTGTGCTGAAGAGTTCATATCCGAAGCCTATGTTGACCAATGAAGGCAATTCATACCGTTCGGATCGCTGTAACATCGTCAACGTAGTTGGACTTCCTTGTGGCGTAGCTGAAACGGTGAGACCATCCCCAGCGTAGCGCATGGGAGCTCCTACGTTACGAAGTGAAATTCCAAATTTTAATCGCTCATCCTCACCAGAGATGTAGGTGATGCCGGCGTCGAAGCACACGCCTGAAGCGCGAACGTTGGAAATGGATTCCCCGACAATGCGCAGCGTAACCCCACCGTAAATGGAGTTAGAGAAAGCTTTGGCATAGGTTACGCCAATATTGGAAAAGGACGGCGAGAAGGATCCTATGCCTCCTTCAGGCAAAAATTCCGTCGTGATTGGAATGTCTCCAAAGCCCATGCTCATGACACTCAATCCAAGGACACTGCCATCACCAATCGTTGTAGCAAAACCTACCGTGTTGATGCTGATACCAGAGCCTGAGAGATATTGCGTGTTGGCAAATGCCAATTCGTTCTTTTTAACGAACGATAAGCCAGCGGCATTCAAGAAAACAGATTCCAAGCCACGTACCGTAGCCATATTGGTCCCTGCGAGCCCGTTGGACTGCGCCCATGGGTTGATGAGCAATTGTCCAGCTCCGGCAGAACCTGCACGGTCTGGGTTGCCTGCCTGACTGGCAGTGGGGATCACGAAACACACTGCCAAAGCAGCGGTGGTGAGGAGGAAGGGATAGAGCTTCTTCATGGTGATATCGTAGTCAGATCAGAAATTATCCAAGTCGGTAGGCCGCATGATGCCGAACCATTTCAGCGTGCGTTCTCCGACGTTGGGTA
>JAPKCA010000070.1 GCA_028823145.1 Flavobacteriales bacterium | reverse complement strand
TAGGCTCATCAGCACTCACCGCGATAGCGCATCTGTTCATCCCAGCTACACTAGCAGCTATATCGACCTGTGTCCAGGTGGCTCCAGAATTTGTGCTTCGATAAAAGATACCGTTGCCGCAGGCATAGACAATTGACGGATCTCCAGGCTTAAATTGAATGTCGTGAAAAACATCTTGAAAAGCGCCTCCGGCGGTTTTTTCTCCAAACGCCCAATCTTCACCTCCATTCGTTGTGTAGATAATGCCCTTTTGGGTGGATGCAATTACTTTATTATCGTCGTTTGGCGACATGAGTATTCTTGAAATCGTAAATTCTATCTCACCGCCATCGCCCCCCCAGAGACTACTTCCATTCCCTGCATTCTCTGCAAATAAGCCATCTTCAGAGCTATATGAAATTTCCCATGTTTCCCCTGCGTCTGTTGATTTTAGGATTCCAAGAGAATACATGTTCCCGGCATCGTAATCGCCTGAAGCGGCGTATATGACATTTCCGTTGACGGCAACATCTGAAAACCCGATTATTGGCAAGGTGTCCGTCTCAAGAATTGCCCAAGAATCTCCGGAATTCAAAGACCTCCATATCCCCCCTCCAGGAGCACAAGCATAATATGTTGAAGAGTTGCTCGCGTCAACACGCACCTTGCTTATCCTTCCATTTCCATTTCCCATTTCCTCCTCGGGTCCTCGATTGATCCAAGCAAATGGATTGTTTTCTGTTGACTCTGTTTGAGTCATTTGGTTTCCTGCCGTAAAAGTTGCACTTGCTGGAAACATTTCGCCTGAAGGGAATACCCTTTCCTCCATAAATGCCTCCCAACGCTTAAACGGCTTGTATCCCTGGCCCTTCGTTACCTCTCTGTTCTCCCAATAGGCATTAAAGGCAGCTTGAGTTTCGTAAAAATTCGCTCCTTGAGATTTCAAATCAAGGTAAACGGATTTTGAATTTGCAGCTTCGTTCAGCACCTCCTGACTCAAGGTCTGGGCAACGGCTATGTTGCTGATGTACAAAAAAATGAAAACTAAAAATGCCTGGATAAACTGTTTCATGATATCGAGCTAACTTGGTGAAAGTCATGTTAAGACGACTAAATATAGGGGTTCAGATGTCAATATTGTACTTATGTTGATATTATGATTAAATCACCCCCATTTGGTAGACACTAACCGAGCATGCTCTTTTCGCACATTGACGGAGACTTTATCGAGGCTTTTATGGTAGTGGCGATGACCTGATGTGTCGCATTTCCCGCTGTAGGGGGGAGAAGATGTCAATGCTTCTGTCAAAACGGAGTTGACGACGGGCTTCCTAACCATCATGCGCTTCGCGCACCGACTTTAGAAGTTCAAGCTCAACTTGAGGTTGACCCGACGATTGGTCAGGTAATTGCTGATGGCGTATTGGCGGCCGTTGACATCTTCAATCCAGGTGTGATTGATGGTGTTGCGGATTCCCAGGATGTTGAATATTTCCAAAGAAATAAACCCATTTCTATCTCGGCTTTCCTCTTGATTCATGAACAATTCCCTTGAAAATCCAATATCGACCCTGCGGTAAGTCGGAGTGCGCAAGACGTCCTTGTAACGTTCGAAGGAGGGAGGGCCAAACGGGAGTCCTGTGCCAAAATACAAGCTGACCAGGACCTTGTATGCTTCATTGCCCGGCATTTCATCCTGGAACAACATACTCATATTGAATCGCTGGTCTGTCTGTCTCGGAATATAACCAGGACTGATCAACGAGCTGTCTACAGCAACGTTGTTCAGCGTATAGCCTTGGATAATTGCCGCACCTTCATCATTGTAGAACTGGAAATAATCGTCATCGTCTAAATCTTCAGCTGTTTTGAGAACGGATAACCGCAGCCAACTCTGTATGCCATCAATAAATTCTCCATTGAGCATGAAGTCCACTCCCGTTGCATAACCCTGGCTATTGTTGGTGGCATAGTAGCGTTGGCGCACATTTTCGATTTCATAAGGAATCAAGAAATCCATGTCCTTGTAGTACATCTCGCCAACCAACTTGAATGGACGGTTGTACATCTTGAACACCCGGTCCATGCCCAGTACCACATGGATGGCACGTTGCGCCTGGATGTCCGGATTGACTTCGCCGTTTAGCTTCCGCATCTCGCGATAAAATGGCTGCTGCCAATAGGTGCCGGCAGCAATATTCCAAACCGTAGACTGTCCCTCTTTTCGAGATTCAGGAGCAAAACTCAGATGTCCACGTGGGCCGCCGACCAACTGATTGGAATACGACCAATGGTGCGCGCGCGCTCCCAGATTGAATTTCCATTCTTCACCCGCCTCGTTGTTCCAGTTCCATGTTCCTTGCACAAATGCTTGGCTACGGGACGAGACGACCTCGTTTTGCGCCCGAATCACGTCGTTGAGTTGAATGACCTGTGCCGGCCCTTCGTCGGTGTATCCAATGCTGTCTTGAGGGTGAGGGCTGATGTAACCCGCGGAATCAATCAGGGACCATTCTGACAATTGATCTTGGATGTTTTCGGCTTGCCACTTCGCGCCCCATTCCCACAAAGACCGAGAAGGCTCGTGGTAGGTAGATCCTTTCAAGGCAGTGCTCAAAACGGTCGCATTTAGTTGGTTTCGTGCATGATTCAAAAATGCGCCAACTCCTCGGTTGTTGAGCACACCGCCCAATTCATCCGCTCCAAGATCTCGCTCCAATTCATCCAAATAGTACGCTCCCAAAATGTCATACGACTCGGATTCTGACGTTTGAAATGCCGAAGCAATGAATCTCCAGCGTGTCGATTCCGTGATGTGATTGACCGCCAAAGCCCCAAACCCCGTCCGAAATGAGGTCATCTCTTGGCCGTCAAAATAGATGGTTAAGCGCAACGCCTCATTGATGCTTCCCACGTCCGTCTGCCGAGTCGTTGGGATGAATTGGTAGTCGTTCTGGCCATACATGCCCAAGAATTCAACTTCCCAAGGCCCGTATCCATCCGGGTCATAGGTTGCAAAGGTTTGGAAATCTAAATAGCGCGGTTGGTATTCCCCTCCTTCATCGAGTGAGCCCAAAACATAGCTGTTGTCACGAAAACGGATGCCTGAGTTGAGGGTGAACTTTCGGTGTCCAATGGGACCTTTCGTGCTCACGATGTCTTGTTGCACTTGTGCTCCGAGCATGCTAGCGGTCAGTCGTGTTCGGTTGCTAGAGGGTTTCCGGTAGCGGATGTCAAGTACAGAGCTCAATTTGTCTCCGTACTTGGCTTCAAACCCGCCTGCAGAAAAGTTAATCGATTCGACCATGTCCGGATTCGGAAAGGAGAGTCCTTCTTGCTGTCCGGCACGCACTAAAAATGGACGGTATACTTCGATGTCATTGACATACACCAGGTTTTCGTCAAAGCTTCCGCCGCGCACATTGTAGCCGCTTGAAAGTTCACTGTTGAAATTGACTGGTGCCTGGATCAGCAGGTCTTCAATCGTTCCACGAGGCGAAGGTATGCGCGATGCAACTTTGGGGTCAATTCGCTGAACGGGTGCGCTACGTGTCCCGTCAGCGATGACTTCAGACGTCCCCAATGCGACTCCGGCTTTTAAACGAACAGAATAGGAAAGCGGCTCAAGCTCAGAAATGGTAAGGACACGTTCTTGGGTTTGATATCCCACAAAACCGAAGCGCAAGGTCCAGGGAGTTCCTGCTCGGAGTTCCAGTGTGTAACGTCCTCTGGTGTCAGTAAGCACAGCGGCCGAAGTCATTTCTACGGGAATGACTGTTGCGCCAGGAAGGGGAGTCCCATCAAAACTGCTGACCGTGCCCGTGATCAAGCCGGTTTGAGCGCTGAGTCCCATCGAAGAGATGAAGATCATCGCTAGCAACCAACCGGATATTCGGAAACGGAGAGGAGCGGTTACCATCACCGATCTCGAAGAGATTTGAGGAATTTGGCCCATGCGATGGGGTTAAACAAATTATTCGGAGGGAGTTGTCCGACGTACCTATTCTGGATGGCTTGTTGTTGGACGGTGTAATTGTAAACTTCACTGCCATCGCGTCCCACTTCCATAAGGCGATCATAGAGTGCTTCAGGGTCAAGTCTCTGTTGTCCAATGCTATATGCGTCAGTAGATAAAGCTAATTCCAAGAACTCATCACGGAATCGTTCACGGCTCGGCCATGGGTAAATAAAGGCTTCCTCCAAAGAAATCGTATCCCTTCCCAACGGTTGGACGACATTCATTCGAGGCAAAACCAAGTCCATTGGAACGGCAAATGATTGAGCGATGTAGCCCAAGGATGAAACGCGCACGGTATCACCGGGTAGTGCTGGAATGCTAAAAAATCCGTTGGCATCGGTCATGGTGCCCCTTGAATCCCGCACCCGATAAACGGTGGCGTATCCCAAAGGCGCCAATGAATCGCCTGTGACCACCATGCCGCTGATTTGAACCACGGACACAGAATCTGTCGGTGAGGTTTGGGCCCAACCATTCGTGAGAAACACGAAGGCCATGAATGTTACCGCAAGGCCGATTTTGTACAATGAATTCATCCGAAGCAAGGTAGCAAACTGCATTCGGTTATGCTTGCGCGGTTTTGAATTCTGATGTGAAATGGAACTCCAATTCCGGAAAATTGGCGATTTCCATGTCCAACAAGAATTTTGAAGGTGCCAGAAAGACATCATTCTTGTCCTTGTCTACGACCATATCCGTGCCTTTGATCCGTTTGAATTCTTCCAGTTTTTCTTGATTTTCACTGAGGATCCAACACGCTTTGTAATAGCGCTTGGGTTGGAATTCACATTTGGCGCCGTATTCGTGCTCCAACCGGTATTGGATGACTTCGAATTGCAATTCCCCAACGGTGCCAACAATCCTGCGATTGCCTAGTTCCCGGATGAAAAGCTGGGCCACACCCTCGTCAGTAAGCTGTTGAATTCCTTTTTCCAATTGCTTGCTTTTCATGGGGTCCAAATTGACCAATTCCTTGAATATTTCAGGAGAAAAGCTCGGGATGCCACGGAATTGAAGAGTCTCACCTTCTGTCAACGTATCTCCAATCTTGAAATTGCCTGTATCGTACAATCCAACTACATCACCAGGCCAAGCTTCTTCCACCACGCTTTTGTCCTGCGCCAAAAAGGTGGCGGGATTGGAAAACTTGATTTTTTTATTGAGTCGGGTATGATGGAAAAATGTGTTGCGTGCGAATTTTCCGCTGCATACTCTGAGAAATGCAATTCGATCGCGGTGACGTGGGTCGATGTTCGCATGAATTTTGAAAATGAACCCGGTAAAAGGTTCTTCCTCTGGATGGACATCGCGCACATCCGCTGGTCGGGGGCGGGGGTCTGGAGCAATATCGATGAACGTATCCAACATTTCTTGGATGCCAAAATTGTTGACCGCGCTTCCAAAAAACACCGGTGCTAAATCGCCTTCGAGATAAGGTGACGCGTCCCACGTTTCATAAACGCCTTCAATCAAGTCAATGTCCTCTCGCAACTGATTCGCGTGCTCAGGGGTGACCAACTCATCCAGTTCTTCGCTCTGGATGTCTTCAATGGCCACCACTTCTTTGGCGATTCTAGTTTTGTCCGGATTGAACAACCGAAGCTGGCTGTCGTAAATGCTGTAGACTCCTTTGAACGTGTGTCCACCGCTGATAGGCCAACTGAGGGGGCGCACTTGTATTTTTAGTTTTTCCTCGAGTTCGTCGAGCAAGTCGAAAGGGTCTTGCCCTTCCAAGTCCATCTTATTGATGAAGATGATCACCGGCGTTTTGCGCATCCGGCACACTTCCATGAGTCGCTCGGTTTGTGCCTCAACACCCTTGACGCAGTCGATGACCAGGATTACACTGTCTACAGCGGTCAGCGTGCGATAGGTGTCCTCAGCGAAGTCACGGTGTCCAGGCGTGTCCAGCAAATTGATCAATCGGCCCCTGTAATGAAAAGCCATGACCGATGTCGCTACCGAAATGCCACGTTGCCGCTCGATTTCCATGAAATCGGATGTCGCGGTTTTCGTGATTTTGTTGTTTTTGACGGCACCCGCCGTTTGGATGGCACCACCGAATAACAAGAATTTCTCGGTCAAGGTGGTTTTGCCAGCATCTGGGTGGCTGATGATGGCAAACGTGCGTCTTTTGGCTATTTCGTCTTGAATGATGCCCATGGGGCGGCGAATTTACGATGCAGGCTCTGGACTACCGCCAATCAGTTTCGCCCATTGCTTTAAGACAGCTTGTTTGTGAAATGGGAATAGGTCTTCATCGGATGCTTTGGGGATGTTTTTCCAATCCTTGAGGGCCTCCGCAAGAGCACGAGGATCGTGAGGTGGAATAAGCCGCCCACGTGCTCCATGCCCTAACAATTCAGGCGTTCCACCGGCGTCAGTGCCAATCACCGGCACGCCACAAGCCATGGCTTCCAACGTGACCATGCCAAAAGTTTCAGAATCGCTGCACATGGCGTAAACATCGCATGCAGCATAGGCAGTTTTTAAATTGGGGAGTGAATCGAGCCAATGGATTCGATCGGACACCCCCAGCTCTTTGGCCCATGCCAAAAGGTTGGATTTTTCGTCTTCCCGCTCGTTGGTGGTGTTAGCCCCAATCAAAAAAGCATGCCATTGAGGAGCCTCTGCAAGCGCTTGGATTAAGGTGCGTTGGCCCTTCAGCCGATTGAGTCGTCCGAACAACCCTACGATGGGAGCTTCGTCAGGAAGTCCAAATGACGATCTGGCATCGGCAGGATTGGTTCCAGGTGCAAACCAAGGGGCGTCCAAGGCCAACGGAATGTGATGCAACTGGTGGGGGCGAAGCGGAGTGTTCTGAAGTACTTCCTCCCGGAGGGTTTTTAAGGGTGTGACCCAATGATTGACCCGTCGAAAACGCAGGACGTGCCAAGGCATTCGCTTGGCCCGATTGATTTGCATTCCTTGCTGAAAAATCAGTTGACACGGAGTTCCTTGCACAGCCAATCCGGCCAAGGATAGGTCACGTGGATCACGAACCCAGAGAAAATCTGAGCGCTCATTCAGAAGCTGTTTTCGCAATCGCCATGCAGCATTCCAAGGGAAATAACGCGATTGACGAGGGTGGGGCTCCCATGCTATTCCCGACTTGACAACGGCTTCGCATAGAGGGGAGTTTGGAACAGCAAACACCTGGACGCGATGCTGCTCTTCTTGCATCCACGTGGCATAGCGCAGGAGGTTTTGTTCCAAACCTCCCCAACCTGTAGAGCTCGATAGAAAAGCGATATTCATCTGCGATCAGGACGCAAGGTGATTTCACTAAAAACGCCTTTCCCATTGGAGGCGATGGCAAGCCCAATGGCTTCGGCGATGAATTGTGCCGACATGCCTTCTTCAAATTGTGGGCGGTAAGATTCCCGCAATGCTTCATTGCTCGTCTGGTCGATGAAGGCCGTATCGACTGCTCCTGGGTTGATCGTCGTCACGGCCAATTGATCTCGGTATTCGATGCGAAGCGACTCGCTGATGGCCAACACGGCATGCTTGGTTGCGCAATACACACCGCTATTTGCAAAAACATTGCGCGCAGCAATGGAACCAATCTGCACCACCAATCCTTTGTTTTCAAGCAACGAGGGAAGACATGCATGCAGGGTGTTCAAGACTCCTTTGATGTTCACATCAACCATGCGATGCCAATCTTCCAAAGGAGCTTCTTCGAGTGGAGAGAAGATGCCCAATCCCGCGTTGGGAATGCACACATCAACGCCTCCCCAATGTTCGATCATGGAGTTCACAGCATTTTTTAAAGCATTCGGATCGGTGACATCTGCCTCAAAAGTCAGCGCGTGTTCTTGACCTGTTTCTGCGACCCACGCAGACATGGGTTGAAGGTTGCGGGAAACCAAGAAAACACGGTGGCCCTGTTGGGTCAACCATCGGGCGGTAGCGGCTCCAATGCCGCTTGATGCTCCGGTAAGGAATATGCGCTGCGAATTCACGGGGTGAAGTTACGTCTGGGAAAACGGCTTCAAAAGACTTCCGGTTTGGCTCCTTTTAGACCAATGACGCGGTCGTATCCGTCCATATCCCAGTAATAGGCAATGACAAAATACCAGTTGTCGGTAGCTGCGTGCGATCCTTCCACGGTGTCCACTTCTCCCGCACCCTCAACCAGGGACTCTACATCATGGCGATTGGCGGCCCAATTCGGTCGGGTCATGTAGTGGTAATTGTAATACCCTTGTTTCAAAAACAAGGTCAATTCATACCGGCGGTTTTGCTTGTTCCATTGCATGCGATGGGTCAATGGGTACATCCAATCTGAACATTGCCCATACACATAGACATCCTGTCCTCCGAATGGCTGCGCACATGCCAAGGCAAAATGTGCCATGACATAATCACCTCCAAAATGGTCGTCTTGGCGTTCGTTTGAAATCACCAACGAACCATCCAAATCGGTTCTCGCTTGGTGGTATGAATACGTTCGCAATTCATTCGGTTCAAGATACAGGTGGTGATACTTTTTGCCCTCTTCAATGCGATTCAGCCCTCGGCTGATGAATTGTAGACTTTTTAAATCGGCAAATCGCCAACTGTTTCCACCTGCAAACGGATTTTCCCCTTGTTGGCTAAAAACCACCTCTTCACCTTTTACGAAAACAGGTTCCAATCCTGAAATCCCGTTGTCCCATCGGCCATTTTGTAAAACCACCGTTTGTAGCGCATCGTAGGCATCTTGAATGATAAAAAGATCTGAATTGTGAGTCAACGTATACTCCAATTCTTGGTGTGTCCGTTTCAGTGGGATGGATTTGGCTTCTTGGATATCTACCTCCACGTCGACCAGGGATTCATACACGACAAAACGCCTTTGAATCAAAGCCACATCCGGCTCGGTAGGATCATAAACCTCCAATAAATAATTGCCGCTTTTGGTAAAAGCCATGAGGTTGTTGGGAAACTGTAGATGGTAGTGGGTGTACGAAACCCGCGTATTGAAACTGCCTTGGATGTCTTCAAAAGGGAGGGATGTGAACCCCTGAATCCAGTCCGACGATGACAAATCGGGCGACGAATACCAATCAAACGTGCAATGCTGCCATCGGATTTCATAGGTCCGATAACCGGGGCTTAAATCATCAAATCGCAACTCCAATGAACCTCCATCCAAAGGAATAAAGGGCAGCGACGTAAGCAAACCTGTTGGGTGGAGGAGGACGGTGGCTATGTTTTCAGCTTGGTAGGCGATCGGGTGGGGCTCTTCTTGTCCAAAGGCGACAAGAGGCCCCGAAATGACGCACCACCAAAGAATGAAAAGGCTTGTATATGAAGGCATTCGAAGCATGGTCCCCGGAAATTTTGAGCCAAAGTGAACCCAAAGGTCTTGCATCCTGTTGTTAAGATTCATTCTAAATTAAATTGGAGTGCTTTTAATGGTGACTGCTTGGTATGTCAGTCCTACCTTTGCGCCCCGAAAAGTAAACATTCCGTGAGCTGATGTCCCGTACGATCCGGATCCGAAAAGGAGCGAATATTCGACTAAAAGGCCGCCCAACGGCTACCGTCGTTGACGCCCAGTCAACAGCAACATATGCTGTTCAACCCCCTGATTTCATTGGGGTTATTCCAAAATTAGTGGTACGAGAAGGCGATGCCGTAGAGGCAGGTTCTTCGCTGTTTTACAGCAAAGATCACCCGACGGTTCAATTTCTCAGTCCCGTGAGCGGAATCGTCAAAAGCATCGTTCGAGGTGAAAAACGACGAATTCTCGCCGTTGTGGTCACCGCCGATGAAAATGGCACTGCGCGCACTTTTCCAACGGTCGATCCGAAAAAGGCAGATCGGACACAGATTTTAGGTGCCATGCTAGCCGGAGGGATGTTTTCTTTTGTGCAACAACGTCCTTTTGCAGTGGCTGCTGACCCGGGTGTCACTCCTCGAAGCATCCACATCAGTGGATTTATCAGTGCACCGTTGGCTCCGGATATGTCGGTCGTCATGGATGG
>JAPKCA010000182.1 GCA_028823145.1 Flavobacteriales bacterium | reverse complement strand
CTTTGGGAACACTGATTCCATATCCATCGTCCCACACGTTCATCAGCATAGGCACTTGCAGAACACACGCCGCATTCATCGTCTCCCAAAAGGGACCTTCCGAGGTGGCCGCATCCCCTATGGTGCCAACTGCAATTTCATTGCCTTGATACGTGACTCTCGTATTTTTCTTGGCAACCTCGGGCAAGGAACGATACAGTTTTGATGCCTGAGCCAAACCCAACAAACGCGGCATTTGGGCTGCCGTCGGGCTGACATCTGCAGAGCTATTGAATTGCTTCGTCTGATCCATCCACTCGCCAGCATCGTCCAAAAATCGCGTAGCGAAATGCCCCCCCATCTGCCTTCCAGCGCTACTTGGTTCATGAGAAACGTCCGTATTGGCATACAAGGCGGCAAAATATTGTTCAACCGTCAACAAACCTTGGGCCATCATCAGGGTCTGATCTCGGTAATAACCCGAGCGCCAATCACCCGGCTTCAAAACCTTTGACAGTGCGATTTGAGCCAGCTCCTTTCCATCGCCAAAAATCCCAAACTTGGCCTTCCCTCCTAGCACTTCCTTTCTCCCTAACAACGAGACTTCACGGCTCACACAAGCCAAGCGATAATCATCGATCAACTGCTTCCTGAAATCATCCACAGAAGACGTATTTGTTTGGTTCGTTACATCGGAATCAAGGCTCTTCATGGCGCGAATTTACAACGCGCGTGGCCGATGCCTCCTCATTCCTCTTTCTCTAGTTAATCGACTTGCGAAAAAGCCAGCGCTATCGCGGCTCCGACGGTCGCATTGTGGGCGACCAATGCTCGATTTGCCGCTAGGCTATCGCCACCTGTGGCATGACTGATGCTCTTGAGCAAAAATGGCGTCAAGTCCTTTCCTCCGATGCCGTGGGATTTGGCCGATTCCAACGCAGCCTCTGTCGCGTTATGAACGGTGACCGCGTCTGCTGCCAATTCTTCTGGAATTGGATTGCCAACCAAGATTCCACCACCCAAACCCAACGACCATTTCGCGGCCATCGCATCCGCGACTTCTTTTGGGCTATCAACTCGATACGGTACCGGAAGTCCGCTGGAAGGAACAAAAAATGCTGGAAAGGTGTCTGTTCCATACCCCAGCACTGTCACGCCAGCAGTCTCCAAGGCTTCCAATGTTTTAGGGATATCAAGAATCGACTTCGCACCAGCACTCACAACAGCCACACGGGCCCGTCCCAATTCCGGGATATCAGCTGAGACATCCCATGTTTCAGCAACGCCTCGATGCACACCACCAATCCCTCCTGTCACAAAAACACGAATTCCAGCCAAATCGGCACCGATCAAAGTCGCACTCACTGTGGTAGCGCCGGTTTTCCCACTCGCCAAAGCCATGGGCAAATCCCTTCTTGAGACTTTTAACACACCTTCTTCGGTTGCCAATGCCCGCAGCATCGCTTCATCACAACCAATTTGCAACTTGCCGTTTATGACCGCAATGGTTGCCGGTATGGCCCCGCCATCTCGGATGGTTTGCTCCAACATGTGAGCCGTTTCCAAATTCTCTGGATAGGGCATTCCATGGGCCACAATAGTCGACTCCAAGGCCACAACGGGCCGACCATTGGCAAGCGCTTCAGCAACTTCGGGTGCAACTTGCAATCTTGAATTTACCATACTGTTGCCGTGTCCATCGCATGCCAGATCGAGTCTTTCAGTTCAAGGATGCCCATTTGAGCCAAACTAGAAAAGTACAAATGATCCAATTCCCCCAATTCCGCACTGATGGCCGTTTTTAATTCTTCGTCCAACAAGTCGCTTTTAGAAATACCTAAAATGCGCTTCTTTTTGAGCAAGTCGGGATTAAATTTCTCCAGTTCATTAAGCAATGTCTTGTATTCGCTTGCAATATCTTGGCTATCGGCCGGCACCAAAAACAAGAGCACGGGATTCCGTTCGATGTGACGCAAAAAGCGCAATCCCAGTCCTTTGCCTTCTGCGGCACCTTCGATAATTCCTGGA
>JAPKCA010000181.1 GCA_028823145.1 Flavobacteriales bacterium | reverse complement strand
CCTGGGGATTCGGCGAGGAAGAAGGATTTGCTTGTGCTGATTCTTCAGGAAATGGAAATGATGGTTCTTTGGTTGGTTATCCCGCCGGTGAGGTGAGCAACTGGGTGGAGGGGGAAATCGGCGGCGCCTTGAGCCTGCCTCAAGCCTCAGAGCATTTGGAAATCACGGGGCTGCCAGACGTGACATCGACGACGTGGGCTGCCTGGGTTCGCCTGGATGCAGATTCATCTTACGGAGCTGCCATTGCAGCTGCCTTTGATGGTGCGGGCGCGGGGCATAGCCTTGGATTTCACACCGGCGGGACTGTGCGGCACCCAAGGGTTCTTTGGAACCATGCCAACGGGCATATTTCCATACTTGCTCCGGATCCGGTCGAGCTCGGTGAATGGAATCATCTTGCTGTCACTTACAACGCGGATTCCGAAGACATCACCCTTTATGTAAATGGAGAAGCCAAGGGGAATGGCAAGGTTGGCACCACTCCGTTTTCAGTGGTCCACCTTGGCCAAAGGGCCTCATCAAAGAATTGCCCCTTAAACGGTTCATTGGATGATCTCAGGATTTTTAACCGAGCCCTGAGCGCTGATGAGATTTCCAGCCTTGTGGAATACAACGCAGGTCCAGGACTGGTTGCCCACTGGAAATTTGACGAAAAATCGGGAGAGCTTGCATTCGACTCCGGGCACAACAGCAATATGGGCACACTCGTGAATTTTGAGGGTGACGATTCTCAGTGGGTGGATGGCAAGGTGGGTGGAGCCATCAGCTTTAACGGTAGTAACTATGTTGAGGTGCCGCATGATCCCTCCATTGGCGCGAACCTGATAAACGGCTTTTCTGTGTCCGCTTGGTTCAATTCAAACGTGGAACTTGCGGCCGGTGGCAGCGGTAACCGCATGTTGGAAAAAGGCAACAGCTATTTCTTCCTCCAGGGCGTGGGGAGCGGCGGAATGAATTTTTTGGTTAAAAAGGGTGGAGCAAACAAAACAGCCACTACAGGAGAGACCATTGATGCCGGTGAGTGGAATCATATAGTTGGGGTGTTCGATGGTGAAAATGCGATCGTGTATCTCAATGGGGAGCAAAAGGGCAGCATCGCTGTTCCCGCACCTGTTGATGATGCCGGATTGCCTCTGCGCATTGGATCTGATGACAGTGGTAACTTTTTCGATGGCTCAATGGATGATGTGATGATTTGGAACAAACCCCTGAGTGAAGAGGAAGTGAGCGCCCTGTTTACCAATGAACTAAATCCGGATACAGACACTGCCCCGGCAATCACCCAGGACCCCGGTAAGGCGCTTAAGCTTTCCAGGGCGAGCAATCAAAAAATGACAGTGCCTGTTGATTTGGGAAACACCGACCATGCCGTTGAATTTTGGTTTAAGACTCAGAACGGCTCTGCCGCCCGGTTGGGTTTGCTTGATGTTCACTATAACAGCCAGACCAGATGGGGGATGTACTTGGAAAACAATAATAAGATTGCATACCACTCTCCAGTGGCACCTAATGATCTCGTTGAAAATTTCGACGGTGTTTATAACGACGGCCAATGGCATCATGTTGCGATGACTCTCAACTCGGGGGATGTCACCCGCCCAGATGATATGGTTTGGCCGTCATCTCAGGAGGGAATCAATGTTGAATATGCCATTGATAACCGTACGGACACGGTTTATTCCAACAGCAACATTGAGAATACCGGTTTCACGGTCAAGACGAAAGAAAGCGTTGTTAGTCAAATTGCACTTACCTCAGCTGATGATCCGGGCGAAGACCCGAACGAGTACAAGCTATATGGATCCAATAACGAGGGAAGGACCTATATCCTGATATCTAAAGGGGAAGTTCTCAACTTCACTGCTCGCACACAAAGACAGGTGATTGGTTTTAATAATTCTCAGTCCTATTCGAGATATCGCATCTTGTTTCCGACTACAAGGAATAATGGAGGGATGCAAATTGCTGAGGTGGAACTGATCGAGGAAAACGATGAAAAGGGAATAATGCTTTTCGTTGATGG
>JAPKCA010000009.1 GCA_028823145.1 Flavobacteriales bacterium | reverse complement strand
TGGAGGGATTCGAACCCCCGACCCGCTGATTACAAATCAGCTGCTCTGGCCAACTGAGCTACATCGGCATCATTTTTCAAAGAACAGAGGCGCTAACGCCCCGGTTTTCAGGACGGCAAATGTAAGAAAGAATCTCGTGCTTACAAGCCCTTTGAGGATCTTTTCCCGCAACAGAAAAATGAGCTTGTACAAATACCTCCGGACCAGCCGCTTACGCAGCGATATCTCGGAGTTTCTTATGCTTCTTTACCTGCCTTCTCAGTGCCGCAACAACCTCATCCACTGAAGCCTCAAAGCTTGATGCTCTCCGCTTGGCAAAAAAATCGGCACCGGGCACATGAAGTTTGACTTCCACCAACTTGTTCTCACGAACATCATTTTTCTCAATTCGAAGAAAAACTTCACATGACATGATTTGATCATGAAACGTGCTCAGCTTGCTCAATTTAGATTGAACAAAATCCAACAACTGCTGGTCTGCATCAAAATGGATGCTATGAATCTGTACTTGCATCATACAACGGAATTGTGGTCAATCCTTGGGTCTGACATCCAAGGGACTGTCCTGGTGTAACTCCTTCAGCCGCGCAAGCGATTGGTGTGTGTAAACCTGGGTCGAACTCAACGAAGCATGACCTAAAAGGTCTTTGACTGCTGTCAATTCCGCTCCCCGGCTTAAAAGGTGGGTAGCAAACGAATGTCTTAAAACGTGAGGGCTGCTCTTGCGCAATGAACTCACAAGAGAAAGGTAGTAATGAACTCTTCGATATACAAATGATGGATAAAGGCTGCGACCTGCATCAGATGTGAACAAATAGCGGGACTTAAAAGGCCTGGTATTCAAATGATCTTCGATGCTGGAAACAGTTTCTTCGAGCAACGGAAGTCGACGTTCTTTATTCCCTTTACCTACAACCCGCAGCTCACTTTGATCTCGCACCAAATCCGTGACCTCAAGAGCAATCAATTCGCTCAATCGAATTCCAGTTTCATACATGAGTGCGATGACACTGCGATCCCTGCGGCCTTTCCAGTCCTTTGCAAACGCCTCCTCTTCAAACAACTCCATCATCGCATGCTCAGGGACGACACTCGGCAAACGCTTCGCAAGCTTAGGCAATGCTACAGAATCCGTAGGGTCTGAACCCATGATTCCTTTGCGCTTTGCATAACGCACATACGTTCGATAGGCACTGATTTTACGATGAATGGTCCGAGGTGCCTTGCCATTTCGCATCATCTCAACAACGTATGAACGAAGCCATTCTGAGGTGATTTCCCGAAGATCTTCACAATCGTATTGTTCTCCCATGAACCGCAATAACTGGTTCAAATCCGAGCGGTAGCAGCGCAGTGTATGCACGCTTCCCCTCTTTTCCTTCAATAAATAATCGAGGAACTCAGATATGTGTGGCGAAACTTGGTTCAAAACAAAATGGGCGAAAGTCGTTCGACAATCTCGCCCATTTCATCTAAAAAACAAAAGAATTCCTCACTCGTTTTTCATGTTTAGACCGTTTTTGTATACGGCCTTCTTCATTTGCACCCGATTTTGAACACTCGGCTTCACGAATTCCCGGCGCGCACGCAATTCACGCATACGCTTCGTACGATCAAATTTCTTTTTAAAACGCTTCAAGGCGCGTTCTATGTTATCGCCTTCCTTTACTGGAATTGAGAGCATGGGTTCAAAATTGGGTCGCAAAGTTACATTAAAATACCGAAATCTCAAATTTCAATTCATCATTTCGATGAAGCTTGAATCAATTCACGAGCGATCACAATTTTCTGGATTTCACTCGTCCCCTCACCAATTGTACAAAGCTTGCTATCACGGTAATATTTCTCAGCTGGAAAGTCTTTGGTGTAACCATATCCCCCCAATATCTGAACCCCCTCTGTTGCCACATAAACACAGACCTCAGATGCTTCGTATTTTGCCATGGCCGATTCCTTGGTCAAGGCCTTTCCATCATTTTTCAAACAGCACGCCTGAATGGTCAGCAAATCTGCTGCCTCAATGCGTGTGTGCATGTCCGCCAACTTAAAACCAATGGCCTGAAAATGTCCAATGGGGCGCCCGAACTGTTCTCGCTCCAGTGAGTAGTCGCGCGCTGTTTTAAGCGCTCCTTTTGCAATCCCCAATGCCATTGATGCGATGCTGATTCTTCCTCCGTCAAGGATTTTCATGGCCTGAATAAACCCCTCCCCGACATTGCCCAACACCTGATCATCCGGCACAAAACACTGGTCAAAGATCATTTCTGCCGTCTCGGAACTCCGCATGCCCAGCTTATTCTCCTTTTTCCCACCAGCAAATCCCGGTTGATCACGTAAAACGACAAATGCCGTAATGCCATGACTATCCAAAAGCTCACCAGTTCTGATAAGGACGACCGCAACTTCTGCTGAAATCCCGTGCGTAATCCAGTTTTTGGTTCCATTCAAGACCCACCCCCCTTTCTCCTCATCTCGCTCCGCGGTGCAACGCATTCGCATGGCATCGCTCCCTGTATTCGCTTCCGTCAACCCCCATGCTCCAATATGCTCTCCGGAGGCCAATGCAGGCAAGAATCTCTTTTTCTGCTCCTCATTCCCAAAGGTCAGGATATGATTCACACAAAGGCTGTTGTGAGCTGCCATGGAAAGACCTACAGATCCACAGACCTTGGAAATCTCTTCAATGGCGATTTTGTATTCAATATACCCCAGTCCGGCTCCGCCATATTCTTCAGGAACCAGCATTCCGAGTAATCCAAGTCCGCCCATTTCATGAAACAACTCACGAGGGAAATGCTGTGCTTCATCCCACTCCATTCTTTTTGGAAGGATTTTTTGAATGGCAAAATCACGCACCATGGCCTGAATTGCTTGTTGATTTTCGTTAATCGTAAAATTCATTTCAATAAGTAATCAAGGAGAATACAGGAGCCGACAACCGATCCCTTCCTTTTAAATCCCGCAATTCAATAACAAAGGAAAATCCAACCAAAGAAGCACCCGTCTGTTCAATCAATTTCTGAGCAGCCTCGGCCGTCCCTCCTGTGGCAATAACATCATCATGCACCAATACCCGATCACCTGGATCGATTGCCCCTACTTGGCACTCCAATTCCGCGGAGCCATACTCCAATTGAAATGACTCCCTTAAAAGAAGTCCCGGTAATTTCCCTGGCTTCCGGAATGGAACAAAGGGGATATCCCAATGCAGCGCCAAGGCCATCCCATAGATAAACCCTCGGCTTTCAATTCCCACCACGACATCAGGCTTACCAGTTGACAGAACCACATCGTGAGCCATCTGCGCGATGGCCAATTTTGACATCTCGGCGTCTTGCCAAAGAGGAGACAAGTCGCGAAAAACGACGCCCGGAATAGGGAAGTCTGGAATGGACTTCACCGATGCAGCAAAATCATGGGACTCCACAGTGGATGCCTCTGCGCTTTGTTCTGGGTCAACCGTGTTTTTCATCATCGCAAATTCGAAGGTAGGGCTCCCACTTCCGAAACAGGCTGTCATTCACAAGAATCGCACCCTGAAGGTCCGACAGATTCACCAATGGGTGATGCTTTCGAAACCTCTCAATGAGGCGCGCACCTTCTGCCCGGATGTACGGATGTCGCATCATCGTATGCCAAGAATCTGTATTCACACACACCAACTTAACGTCACCCGCATGGACATAAAACCAAGCTGAAATGGATTCCAATTGATCCGGGTATATCCCCCAAACTTCTTGCAATTGATCAGCTGAATGGAATCCTCCCAAAGCCTTTCTGAAACGGCAAATTCTTCCTGCAAGAACAGGGCCAATCCTGGGCAAAGATTCCAAAAAAATACTGTCAACTGAATTCAGATTGTACCACCTTTTTTGGACAACTGACGTTGTTTTTCTACGCTGCTTTCTCGATGGGAAATACGATGTTTCATTCACCGTTTGACTCCCGCCGGATGAAGGGTTTACCAAATCCAGTGGAACAGGAAAACTTGACAGGAATTCAAAAAATGTGGCCAATTGACTTTCATCTGTATTTCCCACAATACGAGATGAGCTTTTCAAATTCCACCAAACTTGGCAACCAAAAACACCCCATGAAATCAACGCACCAACCAAAAGCACCGTGCTCCCCTTTCCCCAAAATTTCATCTTCGTGTGAATCCTGTTTTAGTCGTATCGTTTGATTTCACCTGATTTAATTCGCTTGAAATAGTCTTTCACATCATCCCGGATTTCAGGAGCCAAGAAATACAGTCCGAGAACATTTGGGAAACACATGGCAAAAATCATGGCATCACCAAAATCAAAGACGCTTTTCGCAGAAATTGCTGAGCCCACGACAACAAACATGCAGAAAATAGCTTTGTACGATAGCTCAACCGATCGTGACTCACCAAAAAGATATGTCCATGCTTTCAACCCATAATAGCTCCAGCTGATCATGGTTGACAACGCAAACAAAATCACAGCAAAAGAGAGCACCACTGGGAACCAACTCATGGTCTGAGAAAATGCACTGGATGTTAATTCAATGGCCTGCAAATCTCCCGATTTAGCAAGCCCCAACACTTGGCCTTGATCCATGGCGCCATAGCCAGAAATAACAATCACCAATGCGGTCATGGTACAAATCACAACGGTATCAATGAAGGGCTCCAATAGCGCAACAATGCCTTCGCTCACCGGCTCATCCGTCTTCGCGGCGGAGTGAGCAATCGATGCGGAACCAATCCCTGCTTCATTGGAAAATGCCGCACGCTGGAATCCTACAATCAGCACCCCAACTATCCCGCCATACGCAGCGTCCGATGTAAACGCACTTTTGAATATCAACGCAAAAGCGGCAGGCACTTCAGTGATGTTGCCGAAAATAACCACCAATGCACCCAGGACATATACCCCCACCATCAAAGGAACCACCTTATCAGTCACCCGAGCGATACTCTTGATTCCACCAATAATAATGAGCGCCACAAGAACCGCCATAAGCAGACCGAAGATCCAGCTTTGACCAAAAAGGAAAGAATTTTCCCCTCCCGTGACTTCGATGAGTTGCTTGGTTGCCTGGTTGATTTGAACCATGTTGCCTCCGCCAAAGCTTCCTCCGATGCACGCTATGGCAAAAATGACTGCCAAAACTTTTCCCAACCCCTTTTTTCCCTGCTTGGCTAAACCATCACGTAAGTAATACATCGGGCCACCTGAGACTGAACCATCCGCATTGTTCATACGGTACTTCGTCCCCAACGTACACTCCACAAATTTTGAACTCATTCCCAGCAATCCAGCTACAATCATCCAAAATGTAGCACCCGGCCCCCCCAAGGAAACGGCAAAGGCTACACCCGCAATATTTCCAACTCCCACCGTTCCGCTTAAAGCGGCTGTTAGTGCTTGGAAATGACTAACCTCTCCCGGATGCTCCGGATTATCGTATTTACCTCGAACTACGTCAAACGCATGTCCGAATGCCCGGATGTTAATGAATCGGTAATAAAAGGTGAAGAAAACAGCTCCCGCCAACAACCAGATCAAAACAAAAGGAACATCCATTTCACCCAACGGGACCGTGAAGAAAATCACCTGCATAATTGCATTGGTGATGGGTTCCATCACCTCATTGATCCGATCATCAATGGATGCCGCTGAGGCCATTGACGGAATATTCAGGGCTAGAAAGCCCAGGAAAAGAGAAAGTAGTCGTTGCATGAATCGTGGTTTTAAATCTCGAATGGTCCAAGATACAAAAGCCACAGGGATGGAAAGCCCTTCAGAGGTTCGGACTTTGTATTCCAAGGAATTCATTCAACCGGCGTATCTGATTGGCTGTTCCCAAGACAAACAACTTGACCGATTCATCCAACATGGTAACCGCTGACGAATTGATCACCAAGTCACCTGAAGTGCGCATCAAGACGTATTTCTATGTAGTCGCTTTCAAACAATGCGCCATGGAATTCTGCAATTCCAATGCAGCTTCTCTCGCTTTTTCAGCGAAGTCGGAATCCGGGCTGGCATAAAGAATTCCACGCGAAGAATTCACCAATAAACCACATTGTGGATTCCAACCTGCTTTAACGACATCTTCCAACGTTCCCCCTTGGGCTCCGACACCTGGAACCAGAAAAAAATGCTCTGGCGCCAATGCACGAGCACGGGCCAAGTGGTGTGGTCGTGTAGCACCGACAACGAACATCATGTTGTCAGGCGTTCCCCACGCTTGGGCCTTTTCCAAAACACGCTCATACAATGGTGGATCACCATAGAATTCAAAATCTTGAGCCCCCACATTGGATGTGAGTGCAAGCACAATGGTCCAGCGACCAGCGCCAAAAGCTGTGAATGGCCGCACACAGTCTTCCCCCATGTATGGAGTGACAGTGATCGCATCTGCACCAAGTCCCTCAAAAAGGGCCTGGGCATATCGGCTAGCCGTATTTCCTATATCGCCTCGTTTGGCATCTGCAATGACCATGCATTCGTTTGGAATATGTGCTACGATACGCTCGAGTGCCGCCCAACCAGCCGCGCCGTATTGTTCAAAAAAGGCCAGATTGGGTTTGTAGGCTACCGTCACATCGTGTGTCGCATCTACGATTTCTTTGCAAAAGCGCTCCATCCCACCTACCCCAGTCCCGCAGGAAGCAGGAATTTGATTGACATCCGGATCTAGCCCGATGCAGAGAAAGGACTGCTTCGCCAGGATTGCTTCATAGAGTCTTTGACGGTTTTGAATCATCCTCGTTCAGGTTTGTGCGGCCAAAAGTTCTGCTTGTTCAGCTAGGTGCAACGCTTCAATAACCCCTCCCAAATCCCCTCCCAATATCGCAGGAAGAGCATGTGCTGTGTAATGGATTCGATGATCCGTAACCCTGCCTTGGGGGAAATTATAGGTTCTGATTTTCGCGGAACGATCACCTGTACTGACCAACGTTTTTCGCTTCAATGCTTGTTCCGCTCGCTGCTTGTCTCTCTCCAATTCATAAAGGCGGGAACGCAAGACTTCCAGGGCATGATCATAGTTTTGGTGCTGAGAGCGACCATCTTGGCACTCCACCACGACCCCCGTTGGCAAGTGAGTCAAACGCACTGCAGATTCGGTTTTGTTGACGTGTTGCCCCCCTGCACCGCTCGCTCGATATGTATCCCGTCGAACATCTGTTAAATCCAAATCAACGTCGATGGCTTCTGCGACTGGCATGACCGCCACGGTTGCGGCACTCGTATGCACGCGCCCTTGGGATTCGGTGTCAGGCACGCGTTGAACGCGGTGCACTCCACTTTCAAATTTCAATAAGCCATACACTCCTTCGCCCTCGATTCGTGCAATGATTTCTTTGAATCCTCCGGCAGAGCCTTCATTGGCATTCACCACCTTCACCTGCCATCCTTTGGATTCAGCAAATCGCTGATACATGCGGAACAAATCTCCCGTAAATAGCGCCGCTTCATCTCCTCCTGTTCCCGCTCTAAGTTCTAACATGACCGGGCGACCATCAACTTCATCGCGTGGCAACAACATCAATCGTGCTGCCTTATATCCAGCCGACAATTGCTCTTCAATGGCTGGGTACTCTTCCTTAGCCATTGCACGAAATTCCTCATCCCCACCAGCCAACCACTCTTCAGCTTGCTGCAGTTCCGACTCCAGCAAAATCAATTTTTGATGATGATTAACAAAGGATTTGAGTCTCTTATACTCGCGCATTAAATCGCGGTAACGGACGGGGTCTGTAACCACATCCGAATCACCAATCGACTTCTCCACTTCACGGTAACGATCCGTGATGGAGGCCAGCTTCATCATCAGTTCCTCCTCTCGTTTCATTGTTTCAGCTAATCACCATATTCAAACGTACCATGTTCTCCCGATACGGTCACACGTTTTCCTTGCCAAGGCTCACACCGTCCGATGATTTTCGCACCAACGCCAGCTTCCTTTGCCATGGCTACAATAGCCTCCGCAGCGTCTGAGTCGGTATAAATCTCCATCCGATGCCCCATATTGAACACCGTGTACATCTCAGACCATTCAGTGCCTGAAGCTTCCTGAATCATCCGAAAAAGTGGTGGTGTAGGGAACAAGTCATCTTTGATGACATGGATATCCTCTATGAAATGCAGCACCTTCGTTTGAGCGCCACCAGAGCAATGAACCATACCCTTGATGCGGTGCCTCCATTTAGGTAAAATTTTCGAAATCAACGGTGCATAAGTCCGTGTTGGCGAAAGCACCAATTTTCCAGCATTCAAGGGAACGTCCGACACTTCATCGGTCAAGTCAAACGGTCCCGTATAAACCCATTTCGCATCCGTTGCAGGGTCTACACTTTCCGGATACCGTTGAGCCAAATCTTTCCGGAACATATCATGGCGCGCTGAAGTCAATCCATTGGATCCCATCCCGCCATTGTATTCCGACTCCCATCGTGCTTGACCGTCGCTGGCCAATCCTACGATCACTTGACCCGCTGCAATGTTGGCGTTGTCAATCACATCGGAGCGTTTCATTCGGGCAACCACCGTCGAATCGACAATGATGGTTCGAACCAAATCGCCGACATCGGCAGTTTCACCACCAGTGCTCTGCACGTCAATGCCCTCAGCTCTCAAGTCGGAAAGCAACGACTCTGTTCCTTGAATAATCGCAGCGATGACCTCTCCGGTCACCAAATGCTTGTTACGACCGATGGTGCTGGAAACGAGAATAGGTCCCGTGGCACCAACGCACAATAAATCATCGATGTTCATGATCAGAGCATCCTGGGCTATGCCCTTCCACACGCTCAAATCACCGGTTTCTTTCCAGTACATGTAAGCCAAAGCTGATTTTGTACCAGCTCCGTCTGCATGCATGACCACACAATGGTCTTGACTTCCCGTTAGGTAATCCGGAATGATTTTGCAAAACGCTTGCGGAAAGAGACCTTTGTCCACACCTGCAATAGCTGCGTGAACCTCTTCCTTACCCGCAGAAACTCCTCTTGATGCGTATCGAGACGGTTCAATCACTTAGCTGAACCGTAATCAAAGCGAAGAATTCGGAAGACCGTTCTCCGATTGGCTTGGTGACCCCTTTCCTTCTCTTCTTCAGACTTCATGCCATTGATTTCAGTATCCGAAATCAGCAACATGTCTTCTCCATGTCCAACAGCGACCAATCGATCTCTTGGGATTCCACGGCTGACCAAATAATTGACACACGTTTGAGCTCGGCGTTGAGACAACTCTTTGTTATACCCATTTTCTCCACGGCTATCGGTATGCGATTCCAACTGAATGACAAACGTTTCATTTCGCTCCATGATATCCAGCAAATAGCTCAATGAGTCAGAGCTATTCACTTCTGCATTGATGAGCAATTCATCCTCATTGAACGGGTACAGCACCAATGGCATGGAATACTCCTCATTCAACACCACTTCCTTCAAGAAATACTCTCTCGCGAAGGTGGTACTCTCGGTCAATCCAACGGTCGAAAAACGATCTCCGGTTCCGATGTAACCTTCCAGCTGCACATCCACACCATACGTCGTTGATCCTTTGATTTCCTTATCGCACAATGAAATTGAGCCATCTACATCTGCTGTCATCGACCAAGAATCTCCCTTCGAACTGTTCACGACCACAGAAGACATCAAAGACATTCCCGTGTCATAATCGTAAACATTGGCTCGGAAGCAATAATTCATATCCGGCAAACGGAAGGAATACAAGTCATCCTTTCCTTTCCCACCCGGACGACTCGAAGTGAAGATGCCCCGATCTTCATCATCAGCAAAAATCAATGCGAAATCATCGGAAGAACTGTTCAATGGATAAGGCATAGCCTCCGCTGGTTCAAATTCCATGGGTTTGTCAGTGGGCATCGCTCGAACGATGTCCAACCCTCCCATTTCACCAAGAGTGGTCGAAGAATAAAACAAAGTCCCATCAAAACGCATCGAAGGGAACATTTCATCCCCCATCGTATTGATGCTCGGACCCATATTCTGTGGTGGCCCGAAAGAATCCTCCTTCTCATCATAACTCACGTACCAAATATCCTTGCCCCCAAACCCTCCTGGCATATCTGACACGAACATCATGTAATCATTGTCAATCGTGAAGGCTGGGTGACCAACTTGTGAGCTATCATTCTCATCTCGGTTGATCAATTCAACAACTTCAGAGGGGCCAAACTTATTGCCCATTGCATCAGCGCGGTACACGTCACATGCGAATGAATTGTTATCATCTGATACACACCGAGTGAAATACATCCTTTTGTACTTCTTATCGAAGGTCATCGTTCCCTCGTTGGACGAGGTGTTGACGGTGTTGTTCAATGGTTCAGGCGTGCTCCAACGGTCTTTTTTGTCTTGCTCCGATTGGAATAAATCCATAAAGCTTTGGCCTGTAACGGGGTCTTCTCCTGATCCAGCGGAAGACTCGCGGGAGGAGGAAAATACAATCTGGTCAGATTTCTTCGAAGAGAATCCTGCTCCAAAATCATATGAATCTGAATTGAGCAACAAGATGTTTTCTACCGCATAACGGCTTGGTGGCTCATCCATGTCGAGTGCATCATTGTCCGCTGCTACAATTTTGCTTTCAGCGACTCCCGAGTCCCCTCCATTTTCTTGGTACGTCATATACCATTCAATGGCCTCATCAAACTCTTGTTGAGATGACATGATTTCACCGTAATTCAAATAAACTATAGGGTTCTCATCTCCGAATCGAAGACCGATGGCCTTGTCATACCACTCTTCTGCAGCTCCAGGGTCGAGCATCAAACGGAAGCATTCACCCGTCATGAATGCCACTCTTCCCTTTTCATCAATTCCCTTAATCTTAGCGTAAGCCTTGATGTATTCCTGAGCTGCCGTATGGAACCCTCCTCGGGCATACGCCGCATCGGCTTCAGCAGAAAAATTTGTCTGGGAAAAGGCGACGCCCAAAGACATGGTGAAAAGCAGACAGGTCATTCCCATCCGATTCATAAAAGCTCGCAGGTAGTTGTGCATTTCGTAGCGCTTTATATCAGTTCCCGAATGTAAGGCACACAGGTTAGAAGTAAGAAACATCTCCCATAAAAAGCACAAGATTCGAACTAAAAAAAAGAGGAGCTACAATGAAAAATCAATGCAGCTCCTGTTCTTTTTCCTCTATTCTGAGGCTTTTATCCGTTGGAATTACTTTGTGAAAAGCAACTCGGCTAATTTCGGGAATGGCCAGAGGGCATCATCCACCAATGACTCCAATGCAGAACAACAATCCGCTAGTTCATTCATTCCGGGAACAACTTTTTCAGCGTACTGTTTCGCTTTAGCCGATGCTGTCTTTGCAGACTCCGCTTTATCATGCAACGCTTCTAACTTGTTTGCATCCACATGCAATTTCTGCATCCATTGACCAGCCGTTTTTAGCAATTCCATTTGAGCAGTAGATAGGGCGTCACCGTCTTTCCCAAAGACATCCTTCAATCCCTGAACATTGGTCAATAATTGGTTTTGGTATTTCACAACAGTTGGCAGAATGGTACCGCGAGCCATCTCAAGAAGCACTCGGTATTCAATCTGACTCTTCAAAATGTAATTCTCCAACTCGACCTCGACACGAGCACTCAATTCTTCTTTGGCTAAAACTTGTTGGTTTTCGAACAATTTAATCACCTCCTTGCGACTGAACACTTCCAGAGCTTCAGGGGTGTTTTTCAAGTTGGACAATCCCCGCTTTTTTGCTTCTACCACCCATTCATCGGAGTAGCCATTCCCTTCGAATCGAATGGCCTTGCTTCGGGTGATCAAGCGTTGCAATTCTTTGAGAATCGCATCGTCTTTTTTATCCCCCTGATCAATTCTGTGATCGACATCCTTCTTAAACGCCTCCAGCTGCTCGGAAACGATAGTATTTAGAACAATCATCGCAACAGCGCAATTCGCTGTGCTGCCCACAGCACGCAACTCAAATTTGTTCCCCGTAAAGGCAAACGGTGAAGTGCGGTTTCGGTCGGTGTTGTCCAAAAGCACTTCCGGAATGCGTCCGATTTCCAACTTCAATGCCGTCTTGTCTTCTGGTGTCAGCTTTCCCGCCTTGATGCTGCGCTCCAAATCATCCAAAAGGTCTGACAATTGCGAACCAATGAAGGCACTAATGATTGCTGGAGGTGCCTCATTGGCTCCCAATCGGTGGTCGTTTCCGATCGCTGCAATGGCGGCTCGAACCACATCTGCATGCTTGTGCAAAGCCGCCAAGGTGTTTACGAAAAACGTCAGAAACCGCAAATTGGTTTTCGGCGTATTCCCCGGCTTGAGCAGGTTTACATTGGTATTCGTTCCCAAGGACCAATTGTTATGCTTGCCCGACCCATTCAATCCCGGGTAAGGTTTCTCATGTAGCAACACACGAAAATTATGTTTACGAGCCACTTGCTCCATAACTTCCATCAAAAGCAAATTGTGGTCGTTGGCCAAATTTGCTTCTTCGTAGACCGGCGCACATTCAAATTGGTTTGGAGCGACCTCATTGTGCCGGGTAGTCACTGGAATTCCCAACTTGTGTGATTCCAATTCAAACTCTTTCATGAATGCGGTTGCCCGAGCAGGAATGCTTCCAAAGTAATGGTCATCCAATTGTTGCCCTTTCGCAGGAGTTGCCGCAAATAACAAGCGACCCGTCAACTGCAAGTCAGGTCGTGCTGCATGCAACGCTTTGTCAACCAAAAAGTATTCTTGTTCCCAACCCAACGTGGCCACCACCTTCGTCACATTCTTGTCGAAATATTGACACACATCGGTTGCGGCCGTGTCAACCCGAGCCAACGCCTTGAGCAGGGGCATCTTATTATCGAGGGCAAATCCTGTGTAGCTGATAAAAATCGTAGGAATGCAAAGTGTATTGTCCCAAACAAATGCCTGGGAAGTGGGATCCCAAAGTGTATAACCACGAGCCTCAAAGGTGTTTCGAATTCCACCGCTGGGAAATGAACTGGCATCCGGTTCTTGTTGCACCAACAATGAACCATCAAACTTCTCTATGGCTCGACCATCTCCTGTGGGCGTTATGAAACTATCGTGTTTCTCAGCCGTCGCTCCAGTCAATGGCTGAAACCAGTGGGTATAATGCGTTGCTCCTCTTGACATCGCCCACTCCTTCATCGCGGAGGCCACTTGATCTGCAATCGATCGGCTGATGGGCGTATGGTTCTCCATCGCATTCAAGATGCCATCACACGCCTCATCTGTTAGATACTCGCGCATCGTATGGAGGCTGAATACATTCTCTCCGTAGTACTGTGAAATCTTGTTCGCAGGACGTTCACGTATACGCGGGGTGCGTTCCAAGACATCTTGCAGGGCTTTTTGACGAGAAATACTCATAACTCAGTGATTTTTTCAATAATTCAGCAAATATACCCCCTAAATGGAAGGGGCCTATGTGCAAAAACATGAATAAATCACCAATAGCCCCCTATTTTTTCGACACTTTGTTAAAAAAAGGCTATTGCACGCGTTTAAAGTGGACTACTCAAGCAGCCCTCCCTGCGTTATTGCTTCTGAATCCACTCCGAAGCACGCTGAAATCCGGATGAATCTATCACGCCGATGGAGTATGTTCCCTTGGGCAAATGGCCCAACGAAAGCAACAACAGCTGGCCGTTTTGCTGAACCCAACGGCCCGCATCCACCAAACGTCCCATCGCATCGCGCACATGCCATTCGAGGTCAGCACCCGATGCGAAACCGCTCAAACGAACTTGTGCGAACCCATTAGCCGGATTCGGAAACACCACCATTCCAGCCTCTTCAATTTGAGGTAGCTCCTCTACTCCAACAACATTGGTCTGCAAGAAAAAGGCCTGTGAAATAGACTTCCCGAAATCCGGTTCGAAGTTGATAAAGTTTCCACCGGCCACCTTTTTGATCCGTGTAAAACCGCTCCCATCGTTGTTGGCCCAGAACCCTTGCCCATCGTCACCCGAGTCATAAATGGTGATGCGATAACAACCTTGATTCAATGCGAGGGTGTCACGAAATGTGGTATTGGCCTCGATGTAACCCCTTTCCCAAACCACACCGCCTGCAGCATCCGTAATCTGAATGGTCGTTTCATAAGGAACGAGATTGGTTTTGGTCCAAACAATGATCCGGTTGTCATCCAAATCGGGATACGCCCATGTCGGAACACGATGGAATCGGCTGGATGTGGCATTGTTGCTCGGCTCTTGATCCGTTGCTCCGCTCGGCGAGTCGACATGAACTGAAAACGTCAGCCATTCTTCTTCATCTCCTTGAATCAAGACCGCATCGTCGTAAGGCAATTCCACAACAACAGACTCCATGAAAGCCACTGAGCCAGTCCAATTGTATTCCGCCGTCTCTCCTCCACTGATGCTGTACGTGAATTTGCAGCTAGTCAATTGTTCCGAACCGTTGTTACGAATAACCACCCGCGGCGACTCGCAAATGGGATTGAACCGGGATTGCAATTTGTTGTCCGAAGGAGCGAGCACCTCCGATATTTCAACATCGTGGACCATGTTCGGCTCACCATACGCTACCACCTGCCCTTCAAAACGATAGTTGCCGTATGGGTCATATGTGATGTCGTAATCCACCGAAAAGGAATCATCGCCTCCCACGAGCGAGGTTAATTCAAATTCTTTGGTATCGACAGGAGCACCAGGACACCATCCGGCCCGATCATAGATCCAAGTACCTCCTTGGGGATAAAGTGGATTGTCCGCACACTCACGCATGACCTCCCAACTCCATTGCGGTTCTCCATTGACCCGAACGGAGTGGGTGTTAAAGCAAAATTCGCCGCAATTGTTTCCCGTCCCAAAACCGTGACCACTGGCCCGGGTTTTCAGCTTGAACATGGATTCTCCTGGCTCAGGTGTAAACACATGGTCCGTGACGTTTTCGTCGAATGTGGACAGGTTGTATTGCCCTTTCCAGAACGCATCGACGCGCTTCACATCCCGGGGAGGTGTTCCGGCAATGAAGGCAAATTTCATGTCCAGTAATTCCTGCCAATTTCCGGCTTGCAGCTCCACACTATCTCTGAGGAGATGAGCGTAATCTGTCACATCAAAAACCCACGTCCACCCGTCATCACCCAACGTCAAACCGATGCCATATGGGGTGATATAGCGAGCCAATTCATAGCGATTGATTTCATCAAATGCAGGCGAGAAATAGAGCAATGTGTCATTGATCAAAATGACCTGTTCTCCCTCCAAGGGATAGGTTGCCAATACTTCTCCACTAGCTGTGCGGGTTTCTGTCACCAAATCATAAGGCCAAGCATATTCAAGGCTCAACCAATTCACATCGTTTCCAAAAACAGCCCACTCGGACACGCTCGTGGGAGGAATCGGAACCGCATGATCCACCAAAACTGTTTCGTATGCGACCGTTGAACCACTCAACCACAAGAGCGCTGGTCGCACATCCATGGGCATGGGACCCGCATGTAAAAAGGCATCTTCAGCCATGTGCTTTACTCGCCCTGCGTTGCCATGAAAAAAACCCGACGCCCCAACACCTTCGACCTGATAACCTCCTTCCGTTTCCCAATCAAAATGAGCCTTCAAATCATTGAATGCCGGATGAGAAGCATCAGGGGATTCGTCCATCCATTCCTCAATGATAGATGAGTCGAGGGCGGTAGACCAAATGCGGAATTCATCGACATCACCCCGGTAGTCATTGCCCCCGTTTCCATTGCATCCGATGTGAAATCGTACCATCTCGCCAAAGGAATTGTCCCGATCCAGTCCGCTATGCCAAAGCGTTCCATTGAAATAGATCAACATGATTCCTTCCGATGCATCTTTGACAAAAGCCCAATGATTCCATTGCCCCTCGTATTGGCTAGGATCTGCTGCCTGATCGATGCGGTCATATCCACCATCATAACCAGCATCCCAATACACCCGACCATTTGACCATGGCAAGTGGATGTTGATCTCCCGTTGATTGAAAGCATTCGCACCCTCACAAATGGAGTTGTTCTCTGGCTGGAAAGTTTCATTTCCACGTTGCCAAAATTCTACGGTCACCTCGTCACCTATGCCATTCAGAGCAGATGCATCAACTTCAAATCGATCGTTGCCATCGAATCGGATGAAATGCCCTGCGGATTGTGCTGCCCATGTTTGATGAGTGACATGCTGTGCAGGCATTTCAACCATTTCAGGCGCATTCCAATCCACCTCTTGAACTTGTAGCTCGATCACCAAATGCTGCGTCCCATCCCAATCCAATGCCTGATTCCATACAAACCGGCCAGGCGCATCGGGATCGGACACGGACGACTCCGCAGCCACTATTGGCCCCTCAAAAAACCCTTCCAGTGTATCGGATTCAGTCCAATAGGCCTTCCATTTCACTGCATCTCGTTGGTCTGAAAGTTCTCCAATCCAAGGCAATTCGAATCCAATCGAACTCGAATCCACCCATCCCAACTCACCCAACTCCTCAACAGTCCATAACCACTGGTATCGGGCAGTCTGAGGCTCGCTCAAAGAGCCACTTATGCCATCAGCCCACGTGAAATTGTCTTCCGAAGCTTCTTGAAAGGAAGACCCTGTGGCTTCATCCAATTGAGCCAACTCATAAACCTGTCGAATCGTATCAGAAACCGCCCCGTTTATGGGCATAAAAACCAACGTGTCAGCCACAAAATTCAGGTCGTCGATGAGCCAATGGGGATGTGTTAACTGATTGCTGTCGAGATCGCCTGTGTGATCAAACAAATAGGTGTAGCTCAAATAATCCCATTCGCCACACGCGTATCCCGATCCTCCAGCAGTGCCGTCCTCAAAACACTTCAGAGTGTAGTACATCAATATTTTCTGATAGGCCGAATCGTTGTCTGATGTGGGAAAATCAAACCAGCGGCGACCAGGACTATCATAGCTGGTAGCAGGATTGTTTTGCTCCTCCCATGAAAACGTTTGAACCCACGTCGTATCCGCTTCCTGGCACTGCACGAAGTTGACCGAAAATCCAAAACAACATACCAAAAAGAACGCCATCGCCGTGGCTTTGTTGAGAGTTGAAATCATCATTTGTGTTTTGCAGATTCGGAAGATACAATGGCTCTGTACAAGAAAAAACCCGCACGAGCGTCGCTCAATCAAGAATGAGGCTCAACTATGACTTTGAGTCCTCGGCATGACCACACCAGGATAAACTTTTAACGCCTCAGCGATGCAGGTCACTGCCTTCCGAATTTCACTCACCTCGAGAACGTAAGCCATCCGAATCTCTTGCTTACCTAGGCCAGGGGTTGCATAAAAGCCCGTATTGGGAGCCAACATCACCGTAGCCCCCTCCCATTGGAAAGATTCGAGAATCCATTTGCAGAAAACATCGCAATCATCAATCGGAAAGCGTGCTACAGCGTAAAACGCTCCCCCTGGAGTAGGACAAACCACTCCTGGGATTTCCCTCAACCCTTCAACCAAAACATCTCTGCGCTGCATATACTCCAAACGGATTTCTTCAAAGTAAGACGCGGGTGTCTTCAGCGCGGCTTCGGATGCGACCTGAGCCATAGTGGGAGGACTGAGTCGAGCCATAGCAAACTTCATGGCGGCACGATAAACCGAGGCGTTGCGGGTAACCAAGGCGCCTATGCGAGCTCCACACATGCTGTAACGTTTGGAGACACTGTCCACCAAAATGGCGTTGTCCTCCAACCCCTCCATACTCAAAACACTCCGCGACAATTTCCCATCGTAGTCGAATTCCCGATAAACCTCATCCGCAACCAGATACAAGTCATGTTTTTTGACCAATTCGGCCAAAGTATCCAGCGAATCATTCTCATATTTCCGACCGCTCGGATTGCCTGGATTGCAAATCAAAATGGCCTTGGTCCGTTCTGTAATTAACTCCTCAAATGCATCCATTGATGGCAAAGCAAACCCATCATCCAACAGCGCTGTAACCGGGACAATACGAACACCCGCAGTTGCGGCAAACCCATTGTAATTGGCATAAAAAGGCTCTGGAATAATGACCTCATCACCTGGATTGAGGCAAGCCATAAATGCGAATGCGAGCGCTTCCGACCCCCCTGTAGTGACCATGATTTGCTCTGGAGTCACATCGACACCAACAGAAGAATAATACGAAGCCAGTCCTTTTCGGTAGGATACAAATCCCTCACTCGGACTGTATTCCAAAACCGTTCGATCCATGCTTCGAACGGCTTCCATTGCCATGGGAGGAGTTTGGACATCGGGTTGACCTATGTTCAAATGAATGACATGCCGACCTAGAGCTTTGGCTCCATCAGCAATTGGCGTCAACTTCCGAATCGGACTGTCAGGCATGTTCAGCCCTTTGAAAGAAATTTTCGGCATGGTGAGAAAAAATATAGCAGCAATTTAGACTTTCCGAGCCATCATTCGATGCGGTCCGATGTCTTCTATTTGATAAAAATTGGAGACGAATTCAAATCCCATTCGCTGATAGAATCCAAAAGCCACTTCACGCGCGTCGCACCAAAGCACTTCTGCTCCTTGGGTCGCCACCCAGCGGCAAGCATAATCAACAATGTCAGCCCCTGCTCCTTTCCCTCGGACTTCATCCAAAACCCCCATGACACGAAGTCGAACCGCGTGAATCTCTGAAGATATAGCTTCCGGAAAGCGCTCTGATTTCTGACGATACAATGAACAGACACCTACGAGTTTGCCCTGGTCGTCAAACGCACCTACATGATGGGTGTGGTCATCTGTGTCCACATCGATTACGCACGATTCTACATTCGGCTTATGAGGCCACAAAACCACATGCCTGATTGATCGAGTTTCTTCAGCCGAAATGGCGCGTACATGGAAATCCATCTTCATTCAAAATGCTTTTCCCAATCCCTGCGATCACGCTTGGTGGGCCGACCCACCGGGCGAATCAAGTTACGTTGTGCCTGACGAATTTCATCGTACTTGGCTCGTTCTTCTGGCGTCGTGACATCTCGGGCATACTCTGGCACGAGCGCAGCGCCCACCCGGCTTCGAGGAAATCCAATGATCTCCCAGGCGAATTGGATTGCCCCTTTTCGAATGCGAATCCGTTCATCGCCCTTCAATTCAAATGCCGGCTTAACCAACTTATCTGCAACCCAAACTTTCCCTTCACGGCAGTGGGCACTCGCCAAGGATCGGGTTTTGAAAACACGGATACACCAGAGGAATTTATCGATACGCATGAACCTTCGAATATACATGAATCACGTATTGCGCCATCAAGAATCAAGACCAGCTCGAAAAAAAACTCTTGAGCTAGAGCATGAATGGCAACCTTTCCCGCGCTTGCTTTTTCAACCCTTCAAAGCTCGATGATGATTCCCAAAGCCGGCAACACTGCTCCCGAACTAGGGTCCAATTGGCGTGCATCGTAATAACCCGGATTAACCGTAGATGGGACCGGCGACCCTGTTAAGGGATTTCGAACCACGTCGACGTAGGACGGCTGAGGAACCACGGCGCCTGTGATATTTTGCACTTCCATAAACACATCCAATGACCAGCGCTCGAAGAACCATTTCTTGTCAATACGGAGGTCCAACTGATGGAATGCCCGATTGCGCTCTGTGTTCAATAAACTGTAATCCAAAAGAGGTCGACCATAAAAATCCCAGCTTTCTTGGCTCAAAGACGTTAAATCAGTGGGGGTATAAGGAAGGCCTCCACTGAAAAGCAAACGAGTTCCCACCTCCCAACCTCCTTCAAACTTCTTTCCTGCAGTGAGACTTAAGATGTGTCGATTGTCCCAGCTGCTTGGGACGAACTCTCCTTCCCCATCCTCGTATTCACTCCGAACGAATGTGTAAGCCACCAATCCATAAAACCCCTTGTACAAGCGCTGTTGCAACAGGACTTCAGCTCCGTACGAACGTCCCGTTCCGTCAAACGAAACGGCCTCATTTCCTACCACACCAAAGTCCGCCCCAAGATTGGCCAAGGCTACACCCTGCAATTCGCTGATGGGGGTGTGCTCGTAGCCTTTGTAAAACCCTTCCAAGGAAGCGACAAAGTTTCGCTCGCTCCCATCCCACTTTAAGCCAGCCACCAATTGCCGGTTCTTAATGTAGCGTGTATCCGCAGTTGCATTGACCCGTTCGCCATCGACATCATACCCCAAGAGCGTATATGCAGGTAGCTGAAAATACACCCCGGTATTGGCATTCAATGTCCAACCTGGAGCAAACGAATAACTTGCTGAAGCACGGGTCGACAACTGACGAAACGGGTTTTTCAATCCTTGAGCGGCGGTCGACCCATCGACACGGGTTCCGATGGACAAGGTTAGCCGTTCTTCTGCAAAACTCCGATTTACCTGAGCGAAGGCTCCGTATTTGTGGCCTGCGAAGTCAGTTTCAAAAGCGACCGTGTCCAATGCAGATGTTTGAGGGTTGAATCGTTTTTCTGCTGTTTTGTTGTTGTATTTCACATACTCATACGATGCTCCGAAAGTGGCCTCCAAACCCGAAGCCCCGTACCACTTGCGCTCTGTGCGGAATTTATTCTCGATCTCTTGGGAGAGGTAATCACGGATTAGCTCCGAATCTTCATCATTATCCAGATGCTTGTAAGCTCGGTTATTGAGCATGTTTCGACTTGCAACAAAAGTCCATTTACCATTGTCTTGGTAACGATCCCACTTCACGCCTTGGGTGTAATTCCATTGCTCTTGGATATCCAAAGTTCCTAAAATCGCAATCTGATCCAAGTAGTCTTTAGCCGTCGTATCACCCGCAATGTCCAAATTCAATTCGAAATTATCCAATGCGCCCAAACCAATGACTGTAACGACATTTCGGTCATTTGGTCGAGCCGTCCATTTGAATTGGTAGTCATTGTAAATGGGCAGAAATGGCAATCCAATGGCTTTGAAAACCAATTGAAGATAGCTTCGTCTCATGCTCATGATCAGAGAAGACTTTTCTCCTGTGGGACCTTCTATCGTCAACCCCAAATCACTGGTGCCCACAACCATATTGGCGGTCCACTCATCTTTTCTTGCTTCTTTGAAACTAAACTCCATCACCGAACTGAGTGCGTTGCCGCGTGAAGCGGGGAAAGCTCCCGAAAAAAAATCGATGTTCTCGACCAAATCCACATTGATCATACCCACGGGGCCTCCGCTTGCGCCTTGGGTGGCAAAATGATTGATATTGGGTATTTCAATGCCATCGATGTAAAACCTGTTTTCATTCGGAGCCCCTCCACGGACTACGATGTCGTTTCGAAAACTGGGGATGGCGGCAACCCCTGGCAAGGTCCGCAGGGCCTTACTAATATCCCTTCCCCCTCCCGGATTTCGTTTGATTTCGTTGGTGCCGATAGAGCGAACACTCAATGGCGCTTCAGCCTGGGTTACCCTCCTCGACCCAACGACTTCTGCCTCTTCTATGGCAATGGTACTTGGCCGCAATTCGACCTGAATCACTGCTGGTCGAGAAGGAGACACTTCGATTTCAAACACCGTCTGGGAATCATACCCCAAAAAGTTGACTTGCACGTTACGCAAACCAGACGGCACATTGGTCAATTCAAAACGACCGTCCAAATCAGAGGCTGTTCCGCTCATTTCCCCCTGTAAGACGATGCTTGCAAACGGAATCGACTCATTGGTCTGTTGATCGGAAACGCGTCCCCGTATGACCCCAGAAGATTGAGCCCAAATTGATTCCGTGCACAACAATAGTGTGCCCACCAGCACCCATGAAAACCATTTGTTCATGAATGGATAACACTTGAACGGTCGATTGCGTTCATTCGATAACATAATAATATCATTTTTTAGGGCTTAGCCCAAATCCAAATCCAGTCTTTTCCGCAAGGTTTCTAGATGAGGGTTTTTCTTGACAATGGCATCATAGCGCTCGCGCTCAGTCAAAAATTGAGCTGAAATCCCCACCTCATCTGCTTTTGGAACTGCGATGGTCATTTCCAAAAAATCATGGGCCAATTGCTTCCTGATGAAATGGAGCAAATCCACCCTGACTTCATTGACCTGCTCCTCTTGAACCCGATTCAAAACCGTCACCTGCACCTTGAACTCACCATGCAGAGCGACTACACTGGCACGCAGGGTAGAGCTCAAATTAAGTCGTTCATTTTTCTCCATGACATCCGCAAACCCATTCCAAGCAACCTGAAGCTGATCCTCAGTGAAGGCTCCTCTCAATGAAGGCTCCGTCACTGCCTGTTCTGGCACTTTTTTGACTTCATTTTGGCGCAAAGAAGCAGGAGCGGATACGGCCAGACCTTTCTTTTTCAATACTCCCACGGCTGGAAGGGGCAATGATTCTACCTGCAACAATTCCTGCTCACGCACAGGCTGCGAATCAAGCTTTTCAACCTGGACTTCATTCGTTTCAGCATGGACCTCTTCCATCAGCGCAACGGTCTGTGGTGGTTGCACAGGACTTGATGAAGGGAGTTGTGGTCGCGCTGCTCGCCAAGCTTCAGCCACAATAGGAATTAGGCTATGTTTTTTTTTTGTCCGCTCCTTTCAGGGAGCAGATTTGCATCAAGGTCAGTTCAACGAGCAATCGTTGATGATTACTCCCTCGGTATTGAACATCCGCCTGGTTGACATGATCCAATGCACGAACCAGGAACAATAGGTCCGTTTGCGTCGCTTGTTCAGAAAATTGCTTGCGGATATCATCCGTGCCTTCCATCAGCTGAAGGGTCGATGCGTCCTTACATACCAATAAACTTCGCAAATGCGACCCCAATCCTGCAATGAAGTGGTGCGGATCAAATCCGCGAGCAATGATTCCATCCAAGACCAACAATGCAGGGGCAACTTCACTTGAAAGTGCACAACGAACAATCTCAAAATACGTTTGGTGATCCAACACATGCAGGTGCTCGGCCACCACGTCGTAGGTGAGCTTCTTGCCCGCAAATGCAACCAACTGATCGAAAATACTCAAGGCATCCCGCAATGCTCCATCCGCTTTCACCGCCACAACATGCAAGGCCTCTTCTTCCGCCTCAATGCCTTCATGTTGACAGATACCCTGCAAGTGGATGACCATATCATTCACCGTAATGCGGTTGAAATCAAAAATTTGACACCGAGACAAAATGGTTGGCAGAATCTTATGCTTCTCTGTAGTAGCCAAAATAAACACCGCGTGTGGTGGTGGCTCTTCCAATGTTTTTAAGAATGCATTGAATGCCGCTTGGGACAACATGTGCACCTCGTCGATGATGTAAACTTTGTATTTACCCCGTTGAGGAGGAATTCGCACCTGGTCAACAATGGAACGGATATCCTCTACTTTATTGTTCGAAGCTGCATCAAGTTCAAAGACGTTGAAGGCGTAATCCTCCGTACTCGACGCATCAAAGTCGTTGATGGCCCGAGCAAAAATTCGAGCTGAGGTGGTTTTGCCTACGCCACGAGGACCACAAAACAAGTAGGCTTGCGCAACCTGGTTTTGCTCAATCGCCTGCATTAGCGTGCGAGTAACCCCTTCTTGTCCCACGACCGCATCCCATTTCTGGGGGCGGTACTTCAAGGCAGATACGGTATATGTAGATGACGTTTGTTCCATGCGAATACTCTGCGAATATCGGATGCATCTTTGCCCCGTAGAAGTGGAGTTTTGAACAGCCCACGAACACTGCGGCACTTAGCATATCCTATTGGACTGTAAAACAGACCAAAAAGCTATTGCATTTCAGTATTTCCTTAGCTATTTTTGCCCCCCATTTAACAAACCCCGTTCTACATGAACCGTTACGAAACTGTTTTCATTATGACTCCCGTGCTATCTGCTGAGCAGGTAGCGGAAACAGTAGAGAAGTACCGTGCATTCCTCAAGGACAATGGAGCTTCCATTGGTCATGAAGAATCATGGGGATTACGGAAGTTGGCTTACCCCATTCAAAAGAAGTCCACGGGCTTCTATCAATTGATGGAGTTCGACATCGACCCTTCTGTAATCACACCCTTCGAAACTGAATTCCGGAGAGACGAGCGAATCATCCGATTCCTCACGACAAGGATGGATAAGCACCACGCTGTCTATGCCGAATCTCGTCGCAACAAAGCGAGCCAACCAAAGGCTGCTCCAGAAAATGCCGAAGAGGCTTAAATCTCAAACTGAAACATCATGGCTGACAAGAACGTCCGTTACCTGAACCCCATCAGTATTGACACCCAAAAGGAGAAATACTGCCGATTCAAGAAAAAAGGATTCAAGTACATCGACTACAAAGATGCTAGCTTCCTCTTGATGCTTTGCAATGAGCAAGGCAAAATTTTACCTCGTCGCTTAACTGGAACTTCATTGAAGTTCCAGCGCAAAGTTTCGCAGGCCATTAAGAAGGCTCGTCACTTGGCATTGATGCCTTACGTTGCTGACAACCTCCGATAAACCCGACGATCATGGACATCATTCTGAAGCAAGACGTCGACCTGCTTGGCAGCAAGCACGACATCGTGACTGTCAAGGACGGACACGCACGCAACTTTCTCATTCCTCAGGGCATGGCTATTAACGCTACTGCATCTGCACGTAAGGTGGTTGCCGAAGTCATCAAGCAACAGGCCCACAAAGCCTCTAAAGCGATGGACGAGGCACAAGCATTGGCTAAAAAATTAGAAGGATTGAAACTGAAGATTGGAGCGAAGGCCGGCGAAAACGGCAAAATCTTTGGTTCAGTCAACTCGATTCAATTGGCAGAAGCCATTCAAGCCGCAGGCCACAGCATTGAACGCAAACAAATCCAACTTGGAGATGATAGCATCAAGGAGTTGGGCTCGTACGAAGCCACCATTAAATTGCACAAAGACTTGATTGTCACTATGCCGTTTGATGTCGTCGCTGACTAACCTTACTCAAGACTACCCCAAAAAGCCAGGCCTATTCGGTCTGGCTTTTTTGTTTGTCCTATTTCTACCCCGGAAGAAACATGGCACAACGTAACTTTGAAGGGCAAGCATCATGCAATTCAAACTCCAAAGCCATTACGAACCGGCGGGCGATCAGCCGGAAGCCATTCGGCAATTGGTCGAAGGGATAGAACAGGGGACCAAGCACCAAACCCTACTCGGGGTCACGGGCTCTGGAAAAACCTTTACGGCGGCCAACGTGATTGTTCAAACGCAGCGCCCGACTTTGGTGTTAAGCCACAACAAAACACTTGCCGCGCAGCTCTACAGTGAATTCAAAGAATTCTTCCCGGAAAACCTCGTCGAGTACTTCGTGAGTTACTATGATTACTACCAACCGGAGGCTTACATCGCTTCGACCAACACGTACATAGAAAAGGATCTGGCCATCAACGAGGAAATAGAAAAACTTCGCTTGAGCACCACCTCTGCGCTCCTGAGTGGAAGACGAGATGTCATCGTTGTAGCCTCCATCAGTTGCATCTATGGAATTGGCAATCCTGTAGAATTCCATAAAAGTGTTATCCCTTTAAAGGTGGGACAGAAATGGGGGCGCAACGCTTTCCTTCACGCACTTGTCAGCAGCCTTTATAGTCGCACGCGGGCAGAGTTTAAGCGAGGAACTTTTCGCGTTCAAGGTGACACCGTCGATGTGTATTTGGCGTATGCCGACCATGCCTTGCGCATTCAATTCTGGGGAGATGAAATCGAAAAGCTCGAGACCATTGATCCCGAGACGGGGCAAACCATCAACGAATTTGACAACATCGTTGTTTATCCTGCTAATTTATTTGTCGCCAGCAAGTCCACCACCGATCAAGCCGTCTGGGAAATCCAACAGGATCTTGAAAAGCAAAAGACTTTTTTCCAGGAGCAATCCAAATTATTGGAATCGAAACGCCTTGAAGACCGGGTACTCTATGATTTGGAGATGATCAAGGAAATCGGATTTTGTAGCGGCATCGAAAACTACAGTCGGTATTTTGACCGGCGCAAACAGGGAGAACGCCCCTTCTGCCTGCTGGATTATTTCGCCGATGATTTTCTTTTGGTTGTGGATGAGAGCCATGTCACCATACCCCAAATTGGCGCTATGTATGGTGGAGATCGGTCCCGAAAAACAGCCTTGATCGAGTATGGATTCCGGCTGCCTTCTGCATTGGACAACCGCCCTTTAAAAGCGGATGAATTTCACGAGATTACCAAGCAAATAATCTATGTCTCGGCCACGCCTGCTGATTATGAGCTTGAAAAATCAGAAGGGGTCGTGGTAGAGCAAGTCATCCGACCCACTGGCCTCCTCGACCCCCCCATCGAGGTTCGCCCCTGCGAGCATCAAGTCGATGATTTGATTGGCGAGATCCAGGTCACCATTGCTGCAGGCGATCGCATTCTCGTTACCACCCTCACGAAACGAATGGCCGAGGAATTGACAAAATACCTCGACCGGTTGAGCATCAAAACACGCTACATCCATTCGGATGTCAAAACATTGGACCGTGTAGAGATATTACGCGAACTCCGGGATGGCGTGTTTGATGTCTTGGTTGGGGTGAATTTGTTGCGAGAAGGACTCGATTTACCGGAAGTAGCCTTGGTGGCAATCATGGATGCGGACAAAGAAGGATTTCTGCGATCCAACCGTTCGTTAACCCAAACTGCTGGGCGTGCGGCTCGAAACATCCAAGGGCGCGTAATCATGTATGCTGATCGGACCACGGCTTCCATGGCACAAACGATCGATGAGACTTCAAGACGGAGGAAGAAGCAAGAAGAGTTTAATACGGCCAACGGCATCGAACCTCAGCAGATTCGAAAGCAACGAAACACGTTGTTCGAGCAAAACAACAGCATCGATGGTCGCCCTCGACACCTGGCTGCCGAGCCCATCATTCCACTTGAAGCCATTGCACAAGATCCGGTCGTGAAATCCATGAGCAAAGAGGCTTTAGTGAAAACCATTGCGCGCACCAAGCAACAAATGGAGCGAGCTGCAAAGGAGTTAGACTTCATGGAAGCGGCCCGATTGCGAGATGAATTGTTCGCTCTCCAAACGTTGGAAAAATCAAAACGATAGGCCCATGAGTCCCCTAGGAAACAGAACGAGTTCAGCCACTTACGCGACATCGAATCCCATTCCCTTACGCGTCGTGTTGGAGGATATTCGCTCTGGTTTGAACGTTGGGTCATTTTTTAGGACGGGGGACGCTTTTCGAATCAGCGGAATTGAATTGTGCGGCTACACAGCTCATCCACCTCATCGAGACATCTTGAAAAGCGCCTTGGGAGCTACGGACCATCTCCCATGGAGGGCACACAGCGATGGTCTTAGCGCCTTGGCCCAATTACGCAAAGAAGGCTACCACATTGCAGCCATCGAACAAACAGAAGGAAGTGTTTCCCTATTGGATTGGCAACCGACGGCTGGAGAGAAGTGGGCGGTCGTTTTCGGAAATGAAGTGAAAGGAGTGCAGCAAGCCACTTGCGAAGCAGCTGATTGCGTTGTTGAAATTCCTCAATTTGGGGTCAAGCAAAGCCTGAATGTCAGCGTGTGCGCTGGCATTGTTTTGTGGCACGCCGCACAGCGTATTGGACTGCCCACTTGATTGACTGCTGTCTCCTCGACGAGCGCCCCCGTCAATGGCAACCCCACCAGTACTCATTCGCTCAAATGTCAGCCACAAAAAAAGCCTCTCCGTTATTTGGAGAGGCTTTTTTATTTGAAATCCTTTAGGATTCGTTACATACCCAACTCGCTTCGCACATCACGAAATTCCAAATCCTTATCTGCTTTCGCACGCAGACTTGGATCTTTCGCCAAGGCATCAGCCAAGTGCACCTTAACACCGTTTGCATCTCCAAGTCGGGCACAAGCCACAGCCATCAGATAACTCGCAACAGCACTATCGTCATCGGCATTCTCTAGAGTCGTCTTTGCTCCTGCAGCATCCCCATTGAGCATTTTAGCCAAAGCCAAGTTGACAGTCGTCACGCGGCCCATAACGGAAATCGCTGACGGGTAGTCCCCTTTTTGAATCAAAACAATTCCTTTGTTGTATCCAACCTCCGGTCCAGCGCCCGCCGCTTCATTCAATAATTTCATCGCACCATCAACGTCCCCTTCCTGGCGCATGATGGCAGCCACATTATTCAAGACTGCTTTGTTTCGCTCCAAACCAAGCGCTTGATTGAAAAACTCTTTCGCTTGGTTATTCCGATTCGTTTGCGTCAAACACCAACCGGCATTGTTGTATAAACGGTAGTCGTTTGCGTGAAACTTCATTCCATGTTTATAGACCATCAACGTGGTGTTCACGTCTTCAAACAAGGTCGCTGAATACAGCAACTCATCTGCAGTCAATACCAATGGACTGTCCATACAAAGCGATATTAACTCATCGTCTGTGTATCCTTCGACATCATATGAGACGGCCATTTGCGAGCGACGCAATTCTGGGAGAATCTCCTTTTCAATCTCCTGATACGTTTTGGCTATGTTTCGGATTTCTTCTTCCCGCTTGTTTTTGTCCGAGTACATTTCCAATACACGCAAAATCAAGTTTTTATCGGCGATGGAAGAACCTTGCATCAACGATTTGAATCCATTCCAATCTTCACCCAGAGGCACCTCGTTGTAGAAGGCATCATCAACAGCCACCTTTGAGCGCTTCAATTCATTTGCCATGGCTTTGGACGCCGATCCAGCACGGTCGATGGCCAAATCTTCATTCAAGGTAATCTCTCCCTCGGGAGACGCATAAGCTTCAATGGTAACACCGGTTAACGTCACGCTATCAGCTTCTGCAGACAATTGAATCAAAGAGCGCAATTCTTTCCAATCCGCATCTTTCAATTCTGAACCACGAACGCTAGAAGCATTCTTGCTGTAATTGACGGTCGCATTCTGCGTGAATGAAATAACACGCTGATACGCATCAGGCACGGCAATAAACTGATCATCCGGTTGAACCCATAATGCCGTGGTGATGACACCCGCACCAATAACATAGGGCTCAAATGTAGCTGACTTGTTGCCTTGAGTTCCCGAAATTCGAACAGCCAATTCCGCTTCATCTTCCATGCCAGGGTCGTATGCGACCGATGCTTCATAGACAAATGCCTTTCCGGATTCAAATGGCACCACCATATAGTTTCCTGCAGCAGCTTCACCTTGAAATCCTTGGGAATCATATTCCGCAGAGCCTCCTTCCCACGTCAAGACAGGCGTTGCCTCAACACTTACTTTTTTGGCAAAGTACTTGGGCGGGAATTTCCCTTCAATTTTCAATTCCACCTGATCCCCTCGCAAGATGAGCGGTTCTGGTGAAGCCTCGAGACCTAAAGTCTCCATTTCTTTTTCCATGCTTCCCAAGCCAGTACAGCCCGCGAGAAACAGAGCAGAAGCAGCAACCCAAATGAGGGGAGTCTTCCAATGTTGATTGATACAGTTCATTCTTTGTGTTGTGAATCGTCAGAATTCGTGACAAAACTAAGGAATACAAGGACAACCTCAGCCATGTACCACCCCCATGGATGAGAACTTTCGAATACGTTGGTCAATTCGCTTATTCGAATCCATCGGCATGAGCTTGTTCAAATGCGTTTTGATTTCTTTTTTTACCTGTGAATACATGGAGTCTCGATCGGCATGTGCTCCACCCAATGGCTCTGGAATGATGCCATCGATGAGCTTCAAGTTGAGCATATCGTCCCCTGTTAACTTCAGGGCTTCTGCAGCTTCCACTTTGTGCTCCCAATTCCTCCACAAGATGGAAGAACACGATTCAGGACTGATTACAGAATACCAGGTATTTTCTAGCATCAAAACGCGATCCCCAATCCCAATTCCCAAAGCTCCCCCTGAAGCGCCTTCTCCAATGATGATGCAGATAATCGGCACCTTCAGCTGGCACATTTCAATCAGATTTCGGGCAATCGCTTCACCTTGCCCACGTTCCTCCGCCTCGAGCCCAGGATAAGCACCTGGTGTATCGATAAGGGTCACTACAGGTCGGTTAAATTTTTCAGCAAGCTTCATCAAGCGAAGTGCTTTTCGATACCCCTCAGGGTTGGCCATTCCAAAGTTGCGGAACTGACGCATCTTGGTGTTGATTCCCTTTTGCTGACCAATAAACATCACCGATTGGTCATCGATAAATCCGAACCCCCCTACCATTGCCTTATCATCTCCTATCGTCCGGTCTCCATGGATTTCCATAAAATTTCCATCGGTTAACGCTTCGATGAAATTCAAGGTATATGGTCTGTCGGGATGGCGACTCACCTGCACCCGCTGCCAAGGCGTGAGGTTGGAAAACACCTTTTCCGTGACCTCGCGGATTTTTGACTCCAAATCCTCAACGAGGTCTTGCATATCCACATCACTCGACTCCTGCAGTTCCTTCGCCTGGGTGAGCTGATCGCGCAGTAGGCGAATGGGTTCTTCAAAATCCAGATAATTCATATGCTCAGGGCATTTGCTTGGACAAAGATGCAACTTCTTCTGATGTAGCCATCCTTTTCAATCAAAGCTTGCCAACAAATCATCCACCATTTTTCTCACGGCTCTTCCCCGATGGCTTAAGGCATGCTTATCCTGCGGCTTCATTTCCGCAAAGGTGCAGTTTGATCCTTCCGGTAGAAAAACGGGGTCGTAGCCAAATCCAGCAGCCCCTGATTGTTCTCGGGCAATCTTGCCTTCGCAGACCCCCTCAATCAACACCTCCATTTCACCTTGAATCAAACAGATTGAGGTTCGAAAACGTGCGGTTCGTTGATCTGCTTGCACCTCTTGGAGGGCCTTCAATAATTTATTCATATTGGCAGCCGAATCCGCGTCTTCACCCGCATAACGAGCAGTTTTCACCCCCGGCTGGCCACCAAGCGCATCTACTTCCAAGCCAGTGTCATCCGCAAAACAATCCAAACCGTAATGATCCTTTACATAACGAGCCTTGATCCGTGCGTTGCCTGCTAGCGTGTCCGCATCTTCCACAATGGGTTCATGGCACCCGATATCGGTAAGGGATTGGACGCGGTAGTATCCCTCAAGCATTTGCCGCAATTCTTCAACTTTGTTCGCATTGTGCGTAGCAAACACAATCGTGGGCAACTCCATTTTAGAAGCGTCGCTCAGTGGGGTCTTTTCCATTTTCCTGAAGGTGTTTTTTCGATGGGTCGCCATTCAATAACGCGAGGCGTATGATGCTGCGAAAGCCGCTTGTTTCCAGCATTCAAAATCAATTGCCGTTGCTCATCCGCATGGGATGGCTCGTGATCTGCGTGAATCCGAAGAACCACCTCTTGACCCAAGATGGGATGTGGACGTCCGTAGACGATAAAAGGCAGGTCAATCCACTCCGAAAGGACCTCCTCAACAGCTTGAGGATACACCTTGACACCTCCAGAATTGATGGCATCATCCAAACGACCTAACCACACAAAATGCCGTTCATCGATCAATTTTGCCGAATCGCTCGTGGACAATGGCTCCATTTCAGGCATGTGAATACACAGGGTATCCTCTTGCTGAAGGCTCACTTTGATTCCCGGAAGACATTCGAAAGCATCTGTTTTCAAGGGCAACCAGGATCGCACAGCCACATGGCTGACTGTTTCCGTCATACCAAAGGATTCATAAACCCTTATTTTTTCAGGGAAATGTGAGACTATTGAAGCTGGAAAGGAACTGCCGCCCATCAACAAGATTTTCCAATTCTCCATGGACCTCAAATCGCCTTGAGCTAAAAGCATTGACCGGACTTGAGCGGGTGTAAGCGCGACAAAATCAAACGGAACGGGTGGGAATTCCGGAACCAAAAGCGGTTCAACCACGTGCAAGTTCCAATTCCCTTCAATGGCTCGTACAACCATCATCATCCCTCCGACAAATCGAACGGGCATTGCCAATGCAGCGTGGGCACCTTCCTTCAAAGTGAAATACGCAATGGTTCGGCGGGCGCTCTTCCGGACGGCCTCTTTCGCATGATAAATGGACTCCGGGGGGCCTGTCGATCCCGAGGTCGTTAACACGATTTGATCTTCTGTCGACCACCAATGCCTCAACAACTCCGCGACCGCTTTCTCCCACGGATGAGATGCCGCCCTTTCAATCGCCTCAAAAGCGGAAGGGTCCAGTGAAAACGAACCTTGCGAAAAATGCAATCGGCCTTTCATAATTCGAAATCAAGCACCCGTGAAAAATCCCAAACCCCATCCAATTTGGTGTGCAAAAAACCCTTGTCAACAGACAAAGGCGACGGAATGTTGTTTTCAAACAAGCCCCCGGTGCCCAATCCTTGGGCCAAGGGAACTGGCGTAGCACCAATTGCCCTTGCCGTCCATTGAGCAATGGCGTTCAAGCCGATGTTCGACTCCAATGCCGAAGTCGCCCACCATTCCAAGCCCATTTCCTCCGCCAAAGCCACCCATTCATCCGCGCGCTCAAAGCCACCTATTAAGCTTGGTTTCAAAACGATAAAAGCCGGCTTCAATAATTCCAATAAAGCCCTTCGTTCATGCCCATGCTGGCCAATCAGGGATTCGTCCAAAGCAATGGGGACAGGACTTCCCTCGCAGAGCTCCGCGAGTCCCTTTTGATCAAGTGGTGAAAGGGGCTGCTCAATGCTGTGAATTTCAAATTTTGCCAAAGCCTCCAACTTTTGCATAGGCGACCAACCTGCCTCATGCCGCGAAAATGCCCCATTGGCATCCAATCGCAACTGAAATCCATCGGCGACAGGTGCCATTGCCCGAACGGTGCTTAACCACTCCAATTCCAATGAAAATGGCAAGGTGCCGACTTTCATCTTCAGGGTTTTGAAACCGGCGGCGATCAACGATTGAGCCTGATCAAGCATCGAATCGACCGAATCCATCCAGATCAATCCATTGATTGCTATAGGCTTCGTTCCTTGTGAATACGGGGTGTCATACAATATTTGTCTTCCACCTCCCTCCAAATCCAACTTGGCCATTTCTACTGCAAACCGGACAGCCGGAAGTGAATCGGGAATGGCCCTGTAGTTCAATTCTCCCGAATCGACCAGGCCCTGAAGAGCCTTTTCAACCTGATCAATGGATTCGGGATTCAATCCCGGAATGAGACTGCACTCTCCCAAGCCTCGTCTCCCCATGGAGTCAGAGGCAACGATAAACCAGGTCGGCTTGACTTTCAGAACATCCCGAGAAGTTCGAGCTGGCTTCAAAAAACGCATCGGATGGCTGACAATCCGAATTGAAAGACTCTCCTGTTTCATGAATCCGGCAATTGAGTCTGTGCCAGGAGCAAGAAAAAGGCCACGACCGCGGTACTGATCGCTACTTTTTTTAATTCAGGGTCCAAATCTTCAGGACGAAGGGTCCGATGCACACGCAGCACATGGCCCGCGTGAACCAATGACAAGCAAAAAATCCACATCATGCCGCGCCATTGTCCAGCTTCCAAATACATGGCAAAAAGCCACCACGAACCCCATGCAACCATAAAAACAACCGTATGGTACCATTTTGACCAAGGCCATCCATAACGCACTGGCAAGGTCCTTTTTCCTGCAGCTGCATCAGAAAGGTGGTCTCGCATATTGTTCAAGTTCAGAACTGCTACGCTCAACCCGCCCGTCAGTGTACCCGGAAGAAGCCATGTCCAGGACCACGAATGAGCGAGCAAAAAGGCTGTGCCCCCGACTCCGATCCATCCGAAAAATAAAAAAACAGCGGCATCTCCCCACCCCGCATAACCATATGGCCGATTCCCCGCGGTGTAACAATAGGCCGCAGCTATGCCTAACAAACCAAGCAACACGATCAAGGAAGAAGCCCAAAGCAATCCCGTTCCGTTCAATGCGAAAATGACCGTAGACACGCCGAGGATGAAAGCCATTGCACTGGCCAAGATCACCCCTCGCTTCATCTGTTGTGATGAAATTCTCCCCGATGCGACGGCACGATCTAACCGATCCTTGCCATCTGCACCGTTTTCAAAATCCCCTACGTCATTGGCCCAATTGGAAAGCACCTGCAGAACCACTACGGTGAACAAAATCCCACCGAACACCATCCAAAACCTCTCTTCGGCTTCAGGCGTGCTTAATCCCGAAGCCAAGGCAAGCGCTGCGCCGACAAAGACACAAGCTGCGGCCAATGGCAATGTCCGAAGACGGGAAGCGCTCAACCAATCCTTGATCTGCATCAAGGAAACTTTGGGAATTTCTGAAAGTCTGGATCGCGCTTTTCAAGAAATGCATTCTTTCCTTCTTGTGCCTCTTCCATCATATAGTACATCAAGGTCGCATCCCCTGCAAACTCCATCAATCCGCGTTGACCGTCCAACTCTGCATTCAACCCACGTTTAATCATGCGCAAGGCCATCGGTGAGCGCTTTAATATCGTTGCGCACCATTGCATGGTGGTGTCTTCCAAATCAGCAAGTGGAACAACCTTGTTGACCATTCCCATTTGCTCTGCCTCAGATGCTGTGTATTGTTCGCATAAAAACCAAATTTCCCTGGCCTTTTTCTGACCTACTTGACGCGCCAAATAACTGGAGCCGAAGCCTGCATCAAAACTACCAACCTTGGGTCCCGTTTGACCGAAACGGGCATTTTCTGAAGCAATGGTCAGATCGCACACAACGTGCAACACATGCCCCCCTCCAATCGCGTATCCATTGACCATGGCAATGACCGGCTTGGGCAACGACCGGATTTCTTTGTGCAAATCCAACACATTCAACCGAGGAACACCATCTTCTCCAATGTAGCCACCTGAACCTTTGACATTTTGATCACCTCCACTGCAAAATGCCTTGTCCCCTTCACCGGTAAAGACAACCACACCAATATCGGGTCGTTCACGGCAAATGGCCATCGCATCCAACATTTGGATATTCGTCTCCGGTCGAAATGCATTGTACACCTCCGGACGATTGATGGTGATTTTCGCCACTTGATCACACCATTCGAATCGGATATCCGAATAGGTTTTAATCGAGGTCCATTTTGTTTGACTCATATTTCTCTTGTATTCTCTCAGTACTTCCCATCTGTTCAAACAGGACCTTTTGAAGGTCGTGGTAGAACTTTGCTGAAAGCTCCCCATCTGTTCGAATCTCTAACAAACTCGGACGCGGATTATTGTCCCAAAGTTCAAAAACATCGTCCAACAAAGCAGGACTTTCCGCACAAAAGTAATCGAGTCCTCCGGCCTGTGCTGTAGCCTCTGAATTTTGAAGGAACGGAGCTTCAAAAAATTCAGGAAGCAAACCCAATTCCTCGGGTCCTTGGATCCAGCGGAAAATATTTCCTCCACCGTTGTTGATCAAAACCACCTGAAGATTCTTGGGAAAGGGGCGAACATGCAAGCCATTCAAATCATACAGCCAAGCAGCATCTCCTGTAATCAAGCCAACCTTCTGATCCGGATGCATCAAGGCATCACCCACTGCCGCGCTCAAACAACCATCGATTCCGGCGACTCCGCGATTTGCATGAAGTCGGACGGCATCCCAATCAAACCATTGCGCATACCGTGCCGACGTTGAATTGGCAAAGTGCAGGGATTCAAAGCGCTTCATTTTTTTCGATAGCTGGTCAAACGCAGTCCAATCACACCAAGGACGGGCCAACTGTTCCACCGCTTGTTCTTCTGCGCGAGAAATGCGATCCAAGGCCACTTGCCAAGACGCGGCGTATGAACTGAACGAAGGCAACGCATCGAGCAACAATTCCAATCCATGCGTTGCAGAGATTTTCCACGGTTGCGGCTCTCCTCCAAACATCTCCCAAGCCTTGGCCTCTAGTCCAATATGCCAGTGAGGAACGCTCCAAGATGCAACTTCAGCTCGCCAAGCTGCGCTCATGGGAGGCAATCCAATCGTCACCACGCATGATGGGCGCAGCCCCTCGGGCATTTTCCCACCAAAGGCACTCAATAATCGATCAGAAGCACCCGCAATTCCCTCGCCACGAACATGCCCAAACACGTCCGAAAATGCCGCCAGTTTCTGAGGGAAATTGCCGGCCAATTCAAACCATTTTTCATCAAAAGAAGAGGCGCCGCCAATCAATAGAATTCGAGGATCATGAACGCACAAATAATCCAAGAGCAATGCCGGAATGGCCGCCGAGGCCGAACCGACCTCACCGACAGTAGGTTCCAATTCCTTCCATTCCCTTTCCATAACTCCATAAAGCGGTTCCGCAAAGGGCATATTCACGTGCACAGGACCCTTTGCTGCAACTCTCATGGCATCGCTCGCCAACGACCGCATCTCGTCCACCGCCATTTTGGTCTCATCCACTTCCAGCTCGAGGAGGGCGTGTGCTTCGAATAGCTTCGTCTGCAAAACCGTTTGGCCCAAGCCTTGTCCACGTGACGCAACTGGGCGGTCGGCCGTGATGCTGATCAAGGGGGTACACTGATAGGCCGCTTCTGCAATGGCTGGTCCGTGATTGATGGCAGCGGTTCCCGATGTTGAAATCACTGCTGCTGGAATTCGGTTCTTCAAGCCCATACCCATGGCAATATGAGCGGCAGACCGCTCATCCAATGCAACCGTCGTCCGAATTCGAGGATGAGCTTCGCAGGCAATGACCAAAGGAGCATTTCTTGATCCGGGCGAAATCACGACATCCCGCAAGCCACTGCTTGCCATCGCATCAATGACATGAAAAGCTCCGGGATGATCCGTGGTATTCATGGTCCAAAGTTACGGACCACAAGGCACGTCAGGAAGCGGATACTTGACGAATAGATTGAATCTTAATCTCCGTTTCTTCCCATTCCGAAGTGGCGTCTGAACCGGCAATGATTCCACCCCCTGCAAAGATCCGTGCTCCACTTGAAAACCACTGCATACAACGGAGATTTACGTAGAACCTAGCGCCGTCAGGAGAACTCCATCCCAAGTATCCCGCATAATAGCCACGGGATTGCCGTTCGTGCTTTGCAATAAAATCCATCGCGACGTTTCGGGGCTGGCCCCCCACAGCTGGAGTCGGATGCAAGGCTTGCAACCAATGCTGATGAGGTGCCGAAGATTCAAAACGAATGCGCGATTCGAGATGAGCCATTTCACCATACGAACGATCCTTTGCCGAGTCGATTTGAATGGATTGTGCATCTCGACTCTTGAGTGTCTGTGCAATGAAGTCGGTCACCATGGATTGTTCGCGCATTTCTTTTTTAGTCCACTCTTCCCGATCGGCCTTGCGAGTCCCCGCCAAAGAAACCGTCTCGTAATGAACGCCTTCCTGCCGCAAGAGTAATTCAGGTGTCGCCCCGAGCCATACGCCGGCGATAGGATGCACCAGTAAATAAACCAAGGCATCTTTGTGAGCCTTACACTTTTGAGCAAAGACGGACTCTGGAGAGTTGGCTTCACGCCACAAATTAGATCGGCTAATCACGACCTTTTCAAAAGCTCCTTGTTCAATGAAATCAAGAGCCTGGATTACCGCTTGTTCGTGCTCTTCTTGCGTCGTTTCGACGGCTTCAGTACAAGCTTTCAGGGCTATCGTTCCAGGTTTTGGAAAAAGGGAACGCTGCATCTTTCCACGCACTTCGCACTTGGGATACCGCAAAGAAGACACAAAGGGAGCTAGGTGAAATATGGTTTCTCCTTGGTCATCGGGATTGAGCGTCCAAATTTCCTCCGGACCATCTCCCGGATTTTTCCACCACAATGAAAATTCAGTCTTTTCCATCTGCTGCTTTGGGATTGGGCACAATCATCACCGTTAATCGGCTCGTACAAATCAACTTCCCACTTTCATCCTTGATCGTAATCGACCAAACATGAAGTTTTCCTCCACGGTGTTGCAGCAAAGCCTCACCATAAACCCATCCAGATCGAATACCACGTACATGGTTGGCGTTGACCTCAATACCCACAGCCTGCATCCCTTCATCCGCTACTAAAAAATGAGAACCCACAGAGCCTAGCGTTTCCGCCAGAACAACACTTGCCCCACCGTGCAGTGAACCGTATGGCTGATGTGTCCGACCATCGACAGGAATCCTCCCGGTCACACGCTCTTCTTCGATTTCAAGCATCTCCAAACCGATGGCATCGGCGATGGTGGGGTTCGTTTTTAAATATTCCGTTGGCATTCCCAAAGTTTTTCGTCCGAAATTTACCACATGCAGGAGCAGCCTCCACTTCAACCACGTATCCTTCTAGCAGAAGACGATTTGGCCCTGCGGAAAATGCTCCGACTCAATTTTGAAAAGGAAGGTTGGTTTGTTTTGGAAGCACCCAACGGTGAAGAGGCCTTGCGGTTGGCTCGGCAAAACAGATTGGACGCTGCGGTGTTGGATGTCATGATGCCAAAACTGGATGGTTTGGCCGTTTGCCGTTCGCTCCGACTGGAGGGCATTTCATTGCCCATTTTATTTTTAACGGCAAAAAACAACATCGAAGACCGAATCGATGGCCTGCGGATCGGTGCAGATGATTACTTGGGGAAACCATTTCATCTGGAAGAATTGCTTTTGCGGGTTCGCAAATTGATCAGAATTGGACAAGGTGTGGATCGCCAATCCTCTATTGAACAGTTGAACTTCGGTTCCAGCTGTTGGATCGACTTCAATGGATACCGAATTGGAACTTTCCAAGGCGAAATTCGCACTATCTCCAAACGCGAAGCCATGTTGCTTCGGCTGATGGCTTCCAAAACCGGAGAAGTGGTCAGTCGAGAAGAAATCTTGGAGGTGGTTTGGGGATACCAGGCTTTTCCGAGCACGCGAACCATTGATAATTACATGGTGGCCTTCCGAAAGTATTTCGAACCTCAACCCAAAATGCCTGTTCATTTCCTTTCCGTGCGGGGGGTGGGTTATCGTTTCGAGCCCAACGGATAATTTTTACTGTATCAAGAGGCAACCCCTCACAACTTCCTCCGTCTATGATTCAGACACGGTCTGAGAATACCGTGTCGGTTTCAATTTCTTGCAGGTTATTGAGGAGGGGCCCAAAGGGGTCCCTCTTCTTTTGTATATACCCTATGAGATGGGTAAAACTCCTACTGCAATCGGACGTAAATCACCGCTTTCGTTTCGAAAAACGGCTGAGGGAACCACTGGCTAACATCCAACCTTTCAGAGGTTTGCTGGATTTCTGACAACTCCTCATCTAGATCTCCTCCTTTGAGATACAAGATTCCATTGGGCCAGGGATTGATGGTTCTTTTCTCCATGCGGTTCTGAACCCAAGGAACAAATTTATTCATCCGAGTTACGGCCCGGCTGACGATAAAGTCAAATTTTTCTTTGCTCTCCTCTGCTCTTCCATGAACTGCCCGAACATTTTTGAGTCCCAAGGCATCAACAACGGCCTGCACCACTTTAATTTTTTTTCCTATTCCATCGCACAGGACAAACTCAACATCTGGACAAGCAATGGCCAAAGGAATCCCTGGAAAGCCACCACCAGTTCCCACATCCATGACCT
>JAPKCA010000008.1 GCA_028823145.1 Flavobacteriales bacterium | reverse complement strand
GACCGATGGCCAACCGGTCGATATCGAAGCTTATTTCACGGCTGAACCCGCATGCAACGCCTCTTTCGAAGGTGCATTCATTGCTCCTTCGACCTGCGCATGCTTGACAGATTTAAGTGGAAATGGCATTACAGAAATTCAAGATTTGTTGATTCTTCTCGCGGACTTTGGCTGCATCACCAACTGCAACGGGGACGTCACCAATGACGGCGCGAGCAATGTCGAGGATATTTTGGCCCTCCTATCGGCCTTCGGAATCATCTGTCCATAATAAAGTCGATCTATTTGCGTTTTATTTTAGCTTTGCTCATTATTTTAGCAGACCTTAAATGAAACACGAAACAACATCCTCTGCTCGTGCGATTTTGCACCTAGACCTCGATACTTTTTTTGTATCGGTGGAGCGACTGATGGATCGTCGACTAACGGGGAAGCCTATTCTCATTGGAGGTACGGGCGACCGAGGGGTCGTCGCTGCATGCAGTTATGAAACACGTGAATTTGGTGTGCACTCGGGCATGCCCATGCGGCAAGCGCGGCACATGTGTCCCGAAGCGCTCGTGATTCGTGGCAATTCCAGCAATTATATGAAGCATTCCACCATGGTGACAGATATCGTACGCGAAGCGGTGCCTGTGTGTGAAAAAACCTCCATCGATGAGTTCTACGCCGACCTCAGTGGCATGGATCGGTTTTTTGGATGCTGGCAATTCTCTCGGGAGCTTCGGGAAACCGTGGTGCGCGAAACCGGATTGCCCATATCATTCGGATTGAGCACCAGCAAAACGGTCAGCAAAGTCGCGACCGGCGAAGCCAAGCCCTCTGGCACGTTGCGGATCGATGGCGGATTGGAAATGCCCTTTCTCGCCCCCCTCTCCGTCCGCAAAATCCCTCAAGTCGGCACCCAGACCTACCAAACCCTCCGCAACCTAGGGGTTCGGCGAATTCAAACCATCCAAGAAATGCCGGTGGAATTGATGGAACAGGTACTCGGCCAAAACGGTTCTGCGATTTGGCGCAAAGCGCACGGCATCGACCCCAGTCCCGTTATCGCATTCAACGAGCGCAAGTCCATCTCAACAGAACGCACGTTTTCAAAAGACACCACCGACATCGAAAAACTGCGTGGAATTCTGATTGCCATGGCCGAAAATCTGGCTTACCAATTGCGCCGCGGACACAAACTAACGGCCTGCATCGCCGTCAAAATTCGGTACGCCGACTTTGATACACGCTCTCTGCAAGCGCGCATTCCCTATACCACCGCGGATCACATTTTGATTCCAAAAATCAAGGCCCTCTTCGATCAGCTGTACGACCGCCGCGTGCGGGTGCGCCTAATCGGCATACGTTACAGCCACTTGGTTGAAGGCGGCTGCCAGATGGATCTGTTCGACGACACGGACGAGCGAATTCACCTCTACCGTGCCTTGGACCGCATCCGAAATCAATATGGCGACCGCAGTGTCGTCAACGCCGCCGGGCTTGAGGCCCGAACCATCGGCCGACCCAATCCCTTTAACGGAGAAGCGCCTTTGCTTCTTGCCAATCGTCGTCAGTAAATTCAACCTCTCATGTGTGGTCGCTACGTCACCGTCTCCTCTGTTCAAGCCATTGAAAAACGCTTCAACGTCCAAGCTGCTCCAGAAGTAGCCGATGCTTGGCGTCCCAATGCCAACGTTTCGCACGGCGAGCAAGCTCCTGTCGTGGTCAGCGATGACCCGAAGATTCTGCAAATGCAGCAATTTGGGTTCACTCCACGTTGGGCTAAAAAGCAGTTTTATATGATCAATGCGCGATCCGAAGGAGACCACAACCGCGAGGATGATCCTCGGTACACCGGCGCTATGGGAATCTTGCAAAAGCCTATGTTTCGGCAATCCATCCGCGACCGCCGTTGCTTGATTATCGCCGATGCCTTCATCGAAGGTCCCAAACAAGAAAAGTTGAGCAAACCTTATGTCGTCTATGCGCGCGATGGCGCAAGCCCCTTCGCCCTCGCCGGCATCTGGGACGAATGGGCAAACCCACAAACTGGCGAAATCCTCCGGTCGTTTGCCATCCTCACCACCGTTTCCAATGGGCTCACGGAAACCATTGGGCATCATCGGTCTCCCGTGGTATTGCACGAAGAACAGGAACGCGCTTGGGTCGATATCGCTACCCCGCTCGCGGACATCACCGCGATGTTGAGGCCATATCCCGCCAAACTTCTCAATGCCTACCCCATTTCCCCAGAAATCCGAGATCCACGGGCCAACGGATCCAATTTGTTAACGCCCATCGGGCAGCGGATTTACCCAGAACACGACTACGCCATACACGAAGACTTGGAGTTGTTTGGAATGGGAGAATCCCGTGCTCGAAAGCGTCGTTCAGGCGAACAAGGGTCTCTGTTCTCCTAATTCTGGCACCATGCATCTGCATTGCCATTCTTGGTTCAGCCTGCGCTATGGGCTGATGCGTCCTGAAGAGCTATTGGCCGAAGCACAAGCCGTCGGTATCACTTCGATGGCGTTGACCGATATCAACAACACTTCCGCCAATTGGGATTTCGTTCGATTGGCTCCAAAATACGGTATCCGCCCAGTGCTCGGAACCGATTTCCGGAACGAGGATCAGATGCAATACCTCGCCTTGGCACACAACGAACGAGGCTATGAAGCCCTGTGTGCGCACCTTTCCTCCCACCTCCATGCAGGAGAACCCTTTGCCGATTCAGCCCCATACTTTGAAGATGCTTCCATCATTTACCCCTGGAAGCAATGGATTCAAAGCGAGCGGTCACTCGGACCGAATGAATGGATTGGTGTGCGACCTTGGGAAATTGCGGAGTTCCGCATCATCGAGGGCAATGAAGCACGCAAATCCCGCATCCCTTGGGATCGTTTGATCGCGCTTCAGACGTTTACTTTCCGGCATAAGCGCGATTGGAACTGCCACCGCATTTTGCGAGCAGTGGATCACAACGCTTTGCTAATTAAATTAGCAAAAGAAGCCACCGGACACACATACGACCGGTTGCTGGACGTTCCCAACCTCCACCAAGCATTTGCAGAACGCCCCGAATGGCTGGAAAGATCGCAGGCATTGCTCGATCACTGTTCCATCACCCTGCCCCAACCGCCGGAAGGAAGGATTCACAACAACCAACACACCTATACGAACTCCGAAGACGAAGACGAACAGCTGGTTCGGAGCCTGTGTGCTGAAGGGTTGGCCTACCGGTATCCGGACCACGACGAGGTTGTCCTCGAGCGGATGGAGCGGGAGTTGGGTGTTATTCGCCAACAAGGCTACATGGCCTATTTCCTGATCAACTGGGACATCACCAGCTATGCCCGAAGCCGCGGCTACTTCTATGTGGGGCGAGGAAGCGGCGCCAACAGCTTGGTTGCTTACCTACTCCGAATCACCGACGTGGACCCCCTTGAGTTGGATTTGTATTTCGAGCGGTTCATCAACTTGTACCGGTCCAACCCGCCGGATTTCGACATCGATTTCTCGTGGACCGATCGGGATGACGTGACGCGCTACATCTTCGAACGGTTTGAACACGTAGCGCTCGTTGGTGCATACAGCACCTTTCAGTTTCGGGCTGTGGTGCGAGAATTGGGGAAGGTTTTTGGCCTGCCCAAGCACGAAATCGATGTGCTCGCCAGCGGAAAGTTCAATCCCAATCATCTTGGCGAAATGGAAACGTACGTGATTCGATACGCCGGATTCCTTCAAGATTTTCCCAACGCCCTGACCATCCATTCTTGCGGCATTCTCATTGCGGATCAACCCATCAATCGTTACGGAGGAACGTTTATGCCGCCCAAAGGATTCCCAACAACCCAGTTTGACATGGTCGTCGCCGAGGACATCGGACTCTACAAATTCGATATCCTGAGCCAGCGAGGTTTAGGGAAAATCCGTGACACCATCGACCTCATTGCGGCACATGATCCCGCTGAAGCCGCGCGCATCGACATCCATGATATGCAACGATTCAAGGCGGACACGAAGATTCAGCATTTGCTGCGTGAAGCGTTGGCCGTTGGTTGTTTTTATGTCGAGTCTCCCGCCATGCGAATGCTCATGCGGAAGCTGCGCGTTGACACCTACCTCGGTTTGGTAGCGGCGAGTTCTGTCATTCGGCCAGGGGTTTCGCGCAGCGGGATGATGCGGGCCTACATCGAACGGCATCGCTATCCGGAAAAACGGAAAGAAGCGCATCCCGTGCTCCTGGAACTCATGCCCGAAACGTATGGGATCATGGTCTACCAAGAGGACGTGATCAAGGTCGCTCACCATTTTGCAGGGCTCGATCTCGGCGAAGCCGATGTGCTGCGACGAGGCATGAGCGGAAAGTTTCGTGGGCGAGATGAGTTCGCTAAGGCCCGCGACACCTTCATTGTTAAGGCCCTTGAAAAAGGCCGTGACCGAGCGCTCGTTGAAGATGTTTGGCGGCAAGTGGAGAGCTTTGCCGGCTATTCGTTTGCCAAAGGGCACTCGGCTTCTTACGCGGTTGAGAGCTACCAGAGTCTGTTCCTGAAGGCCCACTGGCCGCTGGAGTACATGACCGCTTGCCTCAACAATTTTGGGGGGTTTTACTCCACGGAATCTTACATCCACGAAGCCCGCATGGTCGGCGGCCTCATTGAGGAACCGTGTGTGAATCACGGAGGATGGGAAGCGACCGTTGACCGGTCCAAGCAATGCATTTATTTGGGGTTTAACCTCGTTCAGGGTGTGCAAGCTCAAACCCTCGCTAAACTTCTTGCCAACCGTTCGCTGCATGGGCCGTTTGATTCACTCGAGTCGTTTGTAGAAAGAACCGGGATTGCTCTCGAACAATGCCTGCTTCTAATTCGAAGTGGCGGGTTTCGTTTCACCGGTTTGAGCAAACAGCAACTCCTTTGGGAGGCTCATTTCCTCCTCGGGCACCAACGCAATCGCGAACCCGAAATCACCCTGTTTACATCGCAAGCACGTCGTTTTGAATTGCCGGCTTTAGAATCGGGCATACTGGAAAATGCCTTTGATCAAATCGAATTGTTTGGCTTCCCCTTGGTGTCGCCCTTTTTGCTGCTGACTGCTGAAGCCGAGACTGCAACGCAGCATGCGGTTCGCAGCGCTGCTTTGCCCGAATTCATCGGGAAGACCGTTGAAGTCGTGGGCTACTTGGTCACCGTAAAAGAGACCCAAACCGCGAAGGGTGACCGCATGTGTTTTGGGTGCTTGGTCGACCGGGAAGGAGCTTGGCTTGACACGGTCCACTTCCCCCCATCGCTGCGGCAGTTCGCATTCCGGGGCAAAGGCATCTACCGCATTCGCGGATCGGTCCGAGAGGAATATGGGTGCTACCATGTGGAAGCTGTTTGGATGGAGAAGTTGGCCTATATCGCGGATCCGCGTTATGCAGAAGGGGGCCTTCCTGGGCGTGAACCGCGGCCCAACAACACCTCCTCGCGACGCAGAAATACCATGGGCGCTCGAAGCGGAGGAGGACAATTCAAGAGGGAAAGGCTTGCCGACAAGCCGTAAGCCTACTTGGCCGACGGCGATGGGATGCCCCAGCGCAGGCCAACGTAACTCATGCGACCAAAAATGGGGCCGTAGATCATGCTCGCATCGAAGACGGCATCGAACTCCGACTGGGTGACCGAATTGTCTCCGTATTCAGCGCCAACGATGGGCTGGTCTTGCTTGTAATTGAGCAGATTCTCAACTCCCAAATAAATCGAAAGAGCCGATGAGAATTGACGCGTAATTTGCAAATTCACCTGGAGAAAGTCCGGCGAATACTCATCCCGCTGAAACACTTCCGGATTATTCCCCGTGAGTGGCAATCGCATAGACCCAACCCATTGCACGGTTGCATCACCACGCCATTGGGCGCCACTCTCTTCCGTCGCCGTAGCATAACTCCATTGACTGAATGCACGATGCGTCGAAACATATGGATCTCGCGAAGGCTTACCGTTCATCCGAGAAGTATGGGCGTCTACCCAGCGGTAAGCCAAACGCATGTCCCACCTCCTGTGCATGTCCCAATTGAATTCAGCTTGCAATGAGCGGGCGAAGGATTCTCCGACCAAATTGTACAACTGTAATTCATTCACAGATTGGTCAAAATCCACGACCAATTTGTTTTCAAACCATGTGCTGTATGCATCCAAAGCGAGTGACGCATCCCTGAAGTTGAGGCGGAACTTACTGGTCAAATTGACCCCCACATTGGTGGCAATTTCCGGTTGCAAGGATTCATATACCGCATCGAGGCCGGTCCAAGTTCTCTGACTCGCCCATGCTCCCTGCTGTTCTACAAAAGGGTTGGCCGTCCGGAAGCCGCGTCCGGCAGCCACTTTGATCGACGTGTTTTCGGTCGCGCTCCATCGCGCATGCAACCGTGGGCTCCAAATGCCTCCAAACATATTGTGGTGATCATAGCGCAAACCCGCAACAACACTCAACCGTTCCGCATGCCTCCACGTATATTCAAAAAACCCACCAGGAATTATCTCATGGCGATCATAGTCTCCGCGTATGGTGTCCGGTTGCTGCACAGTTTCGTCGAATTCGTCAGAAACAAAGCTCATCCCCGCCGTAAATGCGTGGTTTGTATTTCCGAAAATGTCCGAGTAAAGGACGTTTCCACGGAAAAATCGCTCTTTGCCTGTATAACGTGATTCGCCAAATCTTTGGCGGTGTTGGTGATCCGAGAATGACCACTGCGTGCCGATGCTACGCCACTCCGCATTCGGGAAAACAAATCCCGTTTTCGCCGTGAATTCCAAGCGGTCAATATTGGTGATGGCGGACCACGATGAATCAGGGGTTGTCATCATGTCTCGAATGGCAGGCCAATCCGCCGCCGAACCAAAGGACAGCGTTTGCCCTCCAGCAGATTCCGTCTGAGCATAATTCACAGCATATTCGCCCCGAATGCCCCGATCTCCCAAGAATTTCCATTCATTTCGAACAATGAAATTTCGTTTCAATGGATTATCCAAAAAGCCATCTTCATTGCGGTCATTCAATGTGTTATTCATAAGAGCATGGCCCAAGATCGCTGTGCTCCAACGGCGGTTGATGGCATGCTTACTAACATGATTGTATTCCAAACGACCTCCTGAATTGGTATAGATATTCAAGTGCAACGGATCCGCCGTTTCTGGATTCTTCAGGGCGACATTGATCTGCCCCGTCATGCTCTCATACCCTTGTGTGACGGTTCCCGCACCTTTGCTGATGTGGATTTCATTGACCCAGTCCCCCGGGATAAACATCAAGCCTTGGATGACGTTCAGACCGCGTGGCCCTGGTAAATTATCCACTTGAATTTGGCTGTATTTTCCATCCAATCCCAGCATCCGGATTTGGCGCGTTCCGGTCACCGCATCGGTGAAAGACGCATCCACCGACGCATTGGTTTCAAATGCTTCAGATAAATTGCAACAGGCTGCCTTGGCCAATTCCTTTCGATTCAACGACTGGATGTTAAGTGGATCAAGCAGCGAAATGGAAGTAGCCGATTTTTTAGCGGAAACTTCTGCCTCACCCAATTCCACCCCCGGCTCAAGGGGGATATCTACATAGGACTGACCGGTGTAAACCAAACCTGCCGTTTGATACCCCACCATGCTTACGAGCAGGGTATCGCCTAGAATACCTCCTGAAATTTTAAAGAATCCGAATCCATCTGTCACCTCCACATGAGATGCATCCCTCGACCAACGCACATAGGCGCCTGGAAGGGATTCGTATTCCGGCTCATGATCGGCATGACCTGGTCCGACATCGTGGCCTTCATGAGATTCGAACAACACCTTGCCTCTCAGCGATCCGCTCGACTGAGAAAAGGTGGTTGAGGCCAACCCCAAGAACAGGGTGAGCAAAAAAAGCGGAAAGGGCTTATGGTTGAGGCGCACGGTCGTCGTCGTCGTGGTCGTGGTCGTCGTGGTCTCCACAAGACGCTCCTTCACGGTATTTGCAACAACCGTGGAGGCCAGCGTACACCTCATCCGTTGCCTTCACTTGATCCGTATCATGTCCTGCTGCTGCTGCCAATGCATGCAATTTGTTTTCGTCCAGTTTCTTCGTCTTGTAAGCGACCTGCAATTCCTTGGTTTCGACATTCCAATCCGCGTTGATGACTCCAGGCACATCGAAGGCACTTTCAATGCGTTCCTCGCACATGCCACAGAGGCCTTGAACCACAAAGGTTGTTTCAGCTTTCTTTTGACCAAATGAGACGATGCTCACGAGCACGAAAGCGATGGTAATTAACTGCTTCATAATCGTAAAGATAACTCAAGAGTAAGATGTCGCTCAGTTTCAATGAGCCAAGAAATCGCAACGCGCGCCATTGACAACTCAGTTTTCGCTCTTCGCGGAAGATTTGAGGAAGTCCCGGTTCATCCGTGCAATGTTGCTCAAATCAATCCCCTTTGGGCATTCAACTTCACAAGCACCCGTGTTGGTGCAGTTGCCAAATCCCTCTTTATCCATCTGTTCCACCATGCGCAACACCCTGGACTCACGCTCTGGTTGACCCTGAGGTAACAAAGCAAACTGGGAGACTTTGGCCGACACAAACAACATCGCAGAGGCGTTCTTGCAGGAGGCAACGCATGCTCCACAACCGATGCAGGTAGCCGAACTAAAGGCTTCGTCCGCTTGTACTTTTGGCACCAGAATCGCGTTTGCGTCAATGGTGTTTCCCGACGTATTCACCGAAACATATCCCCCCGCTTGGATGATGCGGTCAAACGCGCTTCGGTCGACCGTCAAATCCTTGATGACCGGGAAAGCTGAGGCGCGCCATGGCTCGATTGCAATGGTGTCGCCATCCTTAAAAGAACGCATGTGCAATTGGCAGGTGGTCACCCCTCTTCCCGGGCCGTGAGCCTCCCCATTGATGAACATCGAACACATGCCGCAAATTCCTTCTCGGCAATCGTGATCGAAGGCAATGGGGTCGCCCCCAGCTCGAATGATTTGGTCGTTTAGCATGTCAATCATTTCCAAAAAAGACATGTCTGGAGACACGCCCTCAATCGGATGCGTTTCCATGTGGCCTTTGTCATCGGGGCCGTTTTGGCGCCAAACTTTCAGTGTCAGATTCATGTCGTCCTTACTTATAGCTGCGTTGCTTCAACTCAATGTTCTCAAATACCAAGTCCTCTTTGATCAATTTGGCTTCCCCTGGATCACCCGTAAATTCCCATGCTGACACGAAAGCGAAGTGGTCATCGTCACGCAACGCTTCCCCTTCTGCGGTTTGATATTCCTCGCGGAAATGACCGCCACAAGATTCACGGCGCTCCAATGCATCCAAACACATCAGCTCAGCCTGCTCTAGGAAATCTGCCACACGGCCAGCTTTATCCAATTCCGGATTGAAGCTGTTAATCGCCCCTGGAACGCGGACATCCTTCCAGAATTCTTCGCGCAAAGAGCGAATTGCCTGGATGGCCCTTTTCAATCCTTCTTCATTTCTGGACATCCCGCATTCATCCCACATAATTCGGCCTAAGCGGCGATGGAAATAATCCACCGGCTTCGTTCCGTTGTTGTTGATGAGGCGGTCCATGCGCGATTGAACCTCTGCTTCTGCCGTTTTAAATTCTGGGCTATCTGGTGAGATTTTTCCGGTACGGATATCCTTGGACAAGTAATCTCCGATGGTATAGGGTAAAACAAAATACCCATCTGCTAAACCTTGCATCAAGGCTGATGCCCCCAAGCGATTAGCTCCATGATCGGAGAAGTTTGCCTCTCCTGCTGCATACAAACCAGGGACAGCCGTCATCAAATTGTAATCCACCCACAATCCTCCCATCGTGTAATGCACCGCTGGGTAAATCTTCATGGGCATCTCATACGGGTCATCCGCCGCAATCTGCTTATACATGTCGAATAGATTGCCGTATTTGGCCTTGACCATCTCTTTGCCAAGTGCCGTAATCTCCGCCTGAGATTGGCTTTTCAACCCGCGAATGTTCGCCTCGGTATTTCCATAACGTTCAATAGCGCTGGCATAATCCAAGAAAACCGCTTCGCCCGTCTCATTGACTCCGAATCCTGCATCACACCTTTCTTTTGCGGCTCGTGAGGCTACATCCCGGGGAACAAGATTGCCGAAGGCCGGATACCGACGCTCCAAATAATAATCGCGGTCCGCTTCAGAAATATCGCTGGCCTTTTTCGCCCCTTTCCGAATGGCTTCAGCATCTTCTTTTTTCGCTGGCACCCAAATACGTCCATCGTTTCGCAACGACTCCGACATCAAGGTCAATTTTGACTGATGTTCTCCTGAAACAGGAATGCACGTCGGATGGATTTGCGTGAAGCATGGATTTGCCATGTGCGCCCCCTTCTTATGTGCTTTCCACGCTGCAGAAACATTCGAGCCCATGGCGTTCGTGCTCAAGTAGAAGACATTGCCATATCCCCCAGTGGCCAGGACAACCGCATGCGCTGAGTGCCGCTCGAGCTCACCGCTGACAAGGTTCTTTGCAATGATCCCGCGGCACTTTCCATCGACCACGACCACATCCATCATTTCATGGCGTGTGTACATCGTCACCTTGCCTTTCGAGATTTGACGGCTCAAGGCCGAATACGCACCAAGCAGCAATTGCTGACCCGTCTGCCCTTTGGCGTAAAACGTCCGAGACACCTGCACTCCTCCAAACGAGCGGTTATCAAGCAACCCCCCATACTCACGAGCAAAAGGAACCCCTTGCGCTACGCATTGGTCGATAATGTTGGTCGATACTTCGGCCAAACGGTGCACGTTAGCCTCCCGACTACGGTAGTCTCCACCTTTAATGGTGTCGTAGAAAAGCCTATGGACCGAGTCGCCATCGTTTTGATAATTCTTGGCGGCATTGATTCCGCCTTGTGCGGCTATCGAGTGCGCCCGTCGAGGAGAATCTTGGAAGCAAAAAGCCTTGACGTTGTACCCCATTTCAGCAAGGGAGGCTGCCGCCGAGCTACCGGCCAATCCAGTCCCAACGATAATCACATCGATCGATCGCTTATTTGCAGGATTCACCAATTGAATGTGATCCTTGTATTTCGTCCACTTATCGGCTAAGGGTCCCTCTGGAGTTTTGGAATCAAGCATCTGATTGAATCTTAAAGCTGATTGATGAAGAGGTACACTGGAATGCTAGCAAACAATAGCGGAACCACAAAACTGAATGCAAGCCCCGCCCGTTCTATAATAGGCGTGTACTTCGGGTGACTCAATCCCATGGATTGAAAGCCGCTTTGGAAGCCATGGACCAAATGAAAGCCCAGGGCTACTTGTGCCAAGACATATCCCGCTACCGCGACTCCTGCTAAATTATTTTTTGCAGGATTAAAGAAGTCAAGTACCACGGTGTGCAAGTCCTTCATCCCATCAATCATCGGGATATCCCCGAAATGCATCTGGTACCAGAAGGTTTGCATGTGCGAAACAAGAAACACCAGGATGATCGTCCCCAGGATACCCATGTTGCGGCTAGACCATCCGGCATTTGCCGAACCCTTTTCCACATGGTAGCCTACAGGTCGGGCTTTCCGATTCTGCAGAGACAACACAATGCCGTCGGCCATATGGAATAAAACCGCCGCATACGTCAAGTAGCTGAGCAATTTCACCAAGGGGAAGGTGGTCATAAATTGGGCATATTCATTGAATGCCATTTGCCCATCCTCACCCAGCTTGAAAAGCTGCAAATTGCCCACCAAGTGACCCACCAAAAAAAGGCATAGAAAAAGCCCCGTAAGGGCCATTGCATACTTTTTAGCAAGAGAAGAACGTAGAATGCCGGAGTTGCTCATGGTGCATACCAATTGAATTCCTCAAAGATAACACGACCGTCTCCGGCTACCAACCGTATTTAAACGGTTGAACCGCAATCCAATCAATAAATAAAAAAGGGACGCAGCTTTTAACCTGCGTCCCGCTCGCCTTTATGCTTCTTCAGACTCCGCAGGTCGACGATCAAGCATCAGCATTTCACCCGCCACAATCTCTGTCACATACCGTGTGTGACCCTCCGCGTCTTCGTACGTCCGATAAGCCAGGCGGCCCTCGATGGCAATCTCCGCGCCCTTTTTCAGGTATTGACCCGCGACTTCCGCTAACGCCCCCCAGGTGACCACATCGTGCCACTGGGTGCGTTCCACACGCTCACCTTCACCATTCCGGAAAATCTCGTTGGTCGCCACCGGAAAAGCGCATTTGGTTTTGCCTTCCTCGAAGTTCATTAATTCGGGATCTTTCCCGAGACGTCCAATTAGCTGGACCTTGTTTCTCAATGCATTCATTGTTTTTTAATTTCTGCCACAAACATCCCCCCGATGCTTCTCATTAGCCGTATTGCAAACGGCTACGTTTGCCTTTGAACTACAAGAATTCATAGCTGCAAGCGGGTCCTATCTTTGCCCCATTAATTGTTTCTTCCGATGGCTTCTAGAATCCGCGTTCGTTTTGCTCCTAGCCCAACCGGCCCTCTCCATATGGGGGGTGTCCGCACAGCTTTGTACAACTACCTTTTTGCGCGAAAGCATGGGGGTGACTTCATCCTTCGGATAGAAGACACGGACCAAAAACGATACGTCCCTGGCGCAGAATCTTACATTCAGGAGGCATTGGCTTGGTGTGGAATTTTGCCGAATGAAGGATTCGGAATCAGTGGAGATTCGGGCCCTTATCAGCAATCCAAGCGCAGCGATTTGTACCAACGAGAGTTGGCCACATTGTTGAGTAGTGGACGAGCGTACAAAGCTTTCGATACGCCCGAAGAAATGGACGCCGTTCGCAAAGCGGCCGAAGCCGAGGGAAAAGTGTGGCAATACGACGCGAGTACCCGCATGAGCATGCGGAATTCCTTTTCTCTATCCAATAGCGAAACGGCGGCTCTCGAAGCGAGCAATGCCCCGTTTACCATTCGCTTCTGCATGCCCGAAAAAAATCATGACGTTGAATTCAGTGATGTCATCCGTGGACACATCCGTGTTTCCACCGCGGTTCTTGACGATAAAGTATTGATGAAGGCTGATGGGCTTCCAACGTACCATTTGGCCAATGTGGTCGATGATCATCATATGGCCATTAGTCATGTTATTCGAGGCGAAGAGTGGCTCCCCAGCGCCCCGTTGCACGTACTGCTTTATGAAGCCTTCGGTTGGGACCCCCCCTTGTTTGCACACTTGTCTTTGATTCTCAAACCGACTGGAAATGGGAAATTAAGTAAGCGCGATGGTGATCAGGGAGGTTTTCCCATTTTCCCCTTGAATTGGACGGACCCAACCAACGGACAACTCTCGAAAGGATATCGCGAGAATGGATATTCTCCTGAAGCGTTCGTAAACATGTTGCTTCTCCTTGGTTGGAGCAGCGGCGGAGAACAAGAGTTGTTTTCATTGGAAGAAGCGGTGGAAGCCTTTGACCTCCCCGGAGTGATCAAATCTGGAGCCCGGTTCAATCCCGACAAAGCCCGGTGGTTCAATGAGCAATACTTGCGGCAAGCCCCTGTTTCCGATTGGCTCTCAGCCTTTCGTGAAATCGCTTCCGATTTGGTTTCCGACTGGAGCGATGAAAAATGCTTGAGCGCATTGGACATGTTGCTCGAAAGGGTCAGTTTCCTGCACGAAGTCCTCGATCACACGTATGTCTTTGAAGCCCCCGACACCATCGATGAGAAACTCGTAGCCAAGAAATGGAAACCCGAAACGAGCGGATATTTGACCGATCTCAAAGAGGTGTTTGAGCAAATTGAGGTGTTTGACTCTCCCAGCATTGAGGTGGCATTCAAGGCCTTTCTGGAGGAAAAATCGCTCGGTTTTGGGGCCGTGTTATTGCCCTTGCGGTTGGTTCTCACCGGTGCTGGAGGCGGACCGTCGATGTTTGACTTTGCCGCTTTTATTGGGCGAGAAGAAACTCTACGCCGAATCGATTTGGGATTGGCAAAGGTCAGTTGAACTGCATCTCCGGCACGTGATCGGGAATCACCAATTTTCCCGCTGTGGCAGCAGCGACTTCCTCCGCGGTGACTCCTGGAGCGAGTTCCAATAGATGAAAAGCCCCGTCACGAATGTCCATGATGGCCAAATTGGTCACGACCCGGCGCACGCACGCCACACCCGTCAAAGGCAATGAACAAGCGGGAAGCAACTTCGATTCGCCTGCGCGATTGGTGTGCATCATTGCGACAATGATGTTTTCGGCACTCGCGACCAAATCCATTGCACCTCCCATCCCTTTGACCATTTTTCCCGGGATTTTCCAGTTGGCAATATCTCCGGTCGCTGAAACTTCCATGGCGCCCAAAACCGTTAGTTGCACGTGCTGTCCACGGATCATGGCAAATGATGCCGCACTGTCAAAAAACACCGCACCAGGCATGGCTGTAATGGTCTGTTTTCCCGCGTTGATTAAGTCCGCATCTTCTTCCCCATCGAAAGGGAATGGGCCCATGCCCAAAATGCCGTTTTCCGATTGGAATTCCACCTCCATCCCCTCGGGAATAAAATTCGCCACCAACGTCGGGATCCCAATTCCCAAGTTGACATACCAACCACTTCGAATTTCCTGCGCAATGCGCCGTGCGATACCGTTTTTATCCAACATGGTTCAATCGTTTGAGGCGGTTTGTGTGCGAACCGTGCGCTGCTCTATCCGCTTATCGTAATGCGACCCTTGAAAAATTCGTTGCACGTAAATGCCCGGCGTGTGGATTGAGTTGGGGTCTAGAATTCCAAGTGGAACCAATTCTTCAACCTCCGCTATGGTGATTTTCCCAGCCATGGCCATCATGGGATTGAAATTTCGCGCGGTCGCCTTGAAAATCAAATTGCCCGCCGTGTCCCCTTTCCATGCTTTAACAAAGGCAAAATCCGCGGTGAGGGCTGTTTCCAAAATATGCGGCTTGCCATTGAATTCTCGAACTTCCTTTCCTTCTGCCACTTCTGTTCCGTAGCCCGCCGGGGTGAAAAAAGCCGGAATTCCCGCTCCTCCTGCGCGGCATCGTTCGGCCAAAGAACCTTGAGGAATCAAATCCACTTCGAGCTCACCGCTCAGCATCTGCCTTTCGAATTCGTCGTTTTCGCCGACATAGGAGGAAATCATTTTACGGATTTGGCGCTCCTGCAACAACAAGCCGAGACCAAAATCGTCGACTCCGGCATTGTTGGAAATGCACGTCAAGTCCTTGACCCCTAACCGGACCAATTCAGCAATGCTGCATTCTGGAATGCCACAAAGTCCAAATCCGCCCAGCATCAAGGTCATCCCGTCTTCAATGCCCGCGCATGCCGCGCCCACATCTTTTACAACTTTCGATATCGCCATGGCAATTTTTGGTGTGCTTTATTGAAACAAATCGTCATCATCGAATCCAGAACCCCCAAACGTCTTCTGGTGCAGTTCATTCAATTCCTTGCAATCCAATGAGTCCAAACCCATCCCTTCCGGACGAACAAAATCCGACTGACTCAGCTCAATTGACGGGTTGGCGTAAACTGATTTCATGTAGAATCCATAAATCGGCAATGCCGTGTTTGCTCCTTGGCCTTGGGCAATGGTGCTGAAACGAACTGTTGGGTCTTGCGCTCCGACCCAAACTCCGGTAACCAAGTCAGGTGTCAGGCCCATAAACCAACCATCTGTATGATTTTGAGTTGTTCCTGTTTTTCCCGCCATAGGCACCTTTATTCCGTCATATTTTCGGCGCTCCAAATCCATCCGCAATCGAATACCGGTTCCTTTTCGCGAACCTGTTTCAGGATTGTAAGCCCCATCTACGACTCCTTTCATCATGTCTACAATGGTGTATGCCGTGCGCTTGTCCAATCCTTGTCGAATCTCCGGTTCTGGCGTCCAGATCACGTTGCCAAACTTGTCCTCAATCCTGGAAATAAACGTTGGCGCAACATAAACGCCTCCATTGACCAATGCCGCGTTGGCGACTGTTATTTCCTTCAATGTCAATTGCGCAGCTCCCAAGGCGATCGATGGCACCGCCGGGATTTCGCTTTCAATTCCCAACGCATGGGCTAATTGAATCACTCGTTCCGGGCCAAAATCCTTGATCAATTTTGCGGAAATGGTGTTCATCGAATTTGCCAGCGCATATTCCAAGTTGACCACCTCTCCATATTCGAAATCCGAATTATCAGGACACCAATCCGGTTGATCTCCGGGCATATCCACGCAAATTTTCTGATTGGGCAATTCCGAGCACCGCGTCATCCCATGGCGGAGCGCTGTCGCATAGAGAAAAGGCTTGAAAATCGATCCTACTTGCCTGCGCGATTGCGAAACATTGTCATACTTGAAAAAGCGGTAGTCAATGCCTCCAACCCATGCTTTGATTTGACCCGAACGAGGTTCGATGGACATCAGGCCCGCGTGAAGCAAGCTCTTATTGTAAAGAATGGAATCCAATGGCGTGAGAACCGTATCCTTCGGCCCCTGGTGTGTGAACACCTTCATCGGCACTTCCGTCCGGAATTTCTTATGGATTTCTGACTTGCTTGGCCGATGCCATGTGTGACTGCACCCTCCTTTTTCCGGACTGCAAAGCCACATATCTTCCTCCTCATTTCCGCCTTTCTCGATGTAATGTCCCGGCCGCTCACACTCAGGACAAAGTTTGCCCACATAGTGCCAATATCTTTCGCTCTGCTTGATTGCCCGCTCAATAATCTGATCTCTGTCTTTTCGTTCGATTTCCTCGTAAAATGGCCATTCGGATTTGCTTCTCGATTTCAAATCTCGGTTCAACGTGGCTTGCAACTCTCCGCCCAAGTGAGTGTGAACCGCCGCTTCTGCCGCAGCCTGGAGTCGGCTATCAATCGTCGTGAAAACCTGAATTCCATCCCGATACAAATCATAGGGTGAGCCATCTGCTTGAGCGATGATTAAATCTCCCGATCCATCCTTCTTGACCAGAAGTTTCTTCAATTTAGCCCGCAAAACCTCTCTGAAATACGGCGCTGGGCCCGCGTCATGGCTTACCCGCTGGTAATTCAAGCCCAAGGGCAATGACCTCAAGGAATCCAATTGAATTGAATCCAAAATGCCATACCGCACCATCTGACCAAAAACAACATTCCTCCGGCCATGCACAGATTCGGGTCGACGCAATGGGTTGTACAGTGAGCTGTTCTTCAACATCCCCACCAACATGGCCGCCTCATGAACGTCCAATTCCATGACTTCTTTATCAAAGTATATGTTCGCTGCGGACTTGATCCCCACAGCCTGATTCAAAAAGTCATACCGGTTGAGGTACAGGGCAAGGATTTCTCCTTTGGTGTAAAACCGCTCCAATCTGGCTGCGATAATCCATTCTTTTGGCTTTTGAAGCAATGCCCTTTCCAGCCAAGTTGTGCGTACGTATTGATCGGTGAAAAGCAGCTTCGCGAACTGCTGGGTGATGGTACTTCCGCCTCCACGCTTTCCCATATATGCAATGGCACGTGCAAGGGCAATGAAATCAATCCCGCTATGGCTTTCAAATCGCGCGTCTTCCGTACTGATCAATGCATCAATGAGCACTTGGGGGAGTTCGTCGAATCGCGCGTCTGCCCGGTTTTCCGAATAGTAGCGCCCGATGAGGCGTCCGTCGGAAGAGAAAACACGCGTCGCCAACTCCGTTTTGGGGTTGGCCAAAGTCTCCGTATTGGGCAAATCCCGGAACGTTGCCAAAGTCACCAATCCGGCTATTCCCATAAGGGGAGCCAATCCGAGCAACCAAACAACCAGCGGCTTCCCCTGGTTCTTTCTTGTCTTTGATCCCTTGGAGGGTTTTTTGCGTTGTGTTTTCGCCATTCCAAATGCAAGATTAACACATCCCCCGCATCAAGACCGCATTCACGCTCAGCGATTCGAAAATATTCACATAAATCGTCGGAATCAGACCTCCAATTGAACACTACCTTTGCCCTTCAATTTGCACCATGGTCGCACTTATCAAAGCCGCTCAACTCCTTCTCAGCCTTTCTATTTTAGTCGTTTTGCACGAATTGGGGCACTATTGGGCCGCCCGGGCTTTTAAGACACGGGTGGAGAAGTTCTACCTCTTTATGAACCCCGGTTTTTCCTTGTTCAAGAAGCAAATTGGCGAAACAGAGTGGGGTATTGGCTGGTTGCCGCTAGGTGGCTATGTCAAAATAGCGGGGATGATTGACGAATCCATGGACACTGAGCAGCTACAATCGGAGCCACAACCGTGGGAATTCCGTTCGAAGCCAGCATGGCAACGTCTCATCATCATGCTCGGTGGCATCATCGTGAATCTTATCCTTGGGTTTGCCATCTACAGCATGGTCTTATTGGCTTGGGGAGAAACTGTATTGCCCGCTGATCGCATTCCGTATGGACTCGAGGTTGACGACCGGTTGGAAGTCTTGGGCTTTCAAGATGGAGACCAAATTGTGACAATCAACGGCGAGTTTCCCGAAACATTCACCCAAATTCGACGCAGTCTTTTCTTCAGCCAAGTGCACGATGTTGCATTGAACCGTAACGGGGTGGAGGTCGCGTTGCATTTTGAAGAAGATCTCGGTCAAATGCTAGTAGATAGCTCAATCCGAAGTCCCTTTGGCCTCCGCGTTCCCTGCATGGTGCATGAAATTACCGTGGGTTCAGGAGCGGAAAATGGGGGCTTGCAGGCGGGAGATCGCTTTGTGAGTATCGACGGTGAGCCGCGGCGATTCCACGGTGAAGTCACCTCTTACCTACAAGCTCACCCGAATCAACGAGTTGACCTCGAAGTGCAGCGAATGGATGGAAGCCTTGCCGCGCTTCAATGCGAAACTGACAGCGCCGGAGAGCTGGGGTTCAGCCAGGTTTCGCCTTTTGAAATGGGCGAGTTTGCTTTGGAAGACCGCAAATTCGGACTCGGTAGCGCATTGACCAGCGGCTTCTCTTTAGCCTCTACCACCTTGCGGGAATATGTGTTGTCTATGCGTTTTCTTTTCAGCAAAGCGGGGGCATCACAAGTTGGGAGTTTGGTCACCTTCGGAAGTATTTTCGATGCTGGTTGGGATTGGGAGATTTTCTGGCGAAATACCGCCTTTTTCTCACTCATTCTCGCCTTCATGAACCTGCTCCCCATCCCCGCACTTGATGGGGGTCATGTGGTGTTTTTGCTCTACGAGATGGTTGCGAGAAGGCCTGCTCCTGAAAAATTCTTGGAACGAGCGCAAGTAGTCGGCATCGTATTTCTCTTGATGTTAATGGTTTACGCTCTAGGAAATGATTTCTGGCGTTTGATAACCGGACAATTTGGTTAAGTTGGACCTCACTCAAGTATGATATGACGGTTTTAGATATCAACGCCTACGGATTGGTCATTGGTGGCTCACTGGTCATCATCTTGAGCTATTTCGCCAATTTACTGGCAAAGCGAACCAATATCCCCAGTGTTTTGGTGTTGATTGGGATGGGGATCGCCATTCGGCAAGGCCTCAATGCCATGGGGTTGACCTCCATTCCCCACGAAAGCCTCGTTTTGGAACTTTTGGGAACCATTGGATTGATTTTTATCGTTCTCGAAGCAGCGCTCGAGTTGAATCTTTCGCGAGCAAAACTCCCCTTGATTATTAAAAGCGCTAGTATCGCGTTGATCGCTCTCACTGCCAGTTCGGCTGCCATTGCTGCATTCTTGGGCTACTCGATGGATATGCCTTTGTTTGAAGGGTGGGTATACGCGATTCCATTGTCCATCATGAGCAGTGCTATCATCATCCCGAGTGTCTCGGGCCTCACCCCTGAATCGAAAGAATTCATGGTGTATGAAAGCACCTTTTCAGACATTTTTGGCATCATGGCCTTCTATCTGCTTCTTGGGAACTCCGAGGTAGAATCCACGAAATCCGTACTCATCAATATCGGGTCTAACCTCCTGGTCACCTTGCTTCTAGCAATCATCGTGAGTTATTTACTGGTTTATGTGCTGCAAAAAATCACCAGCCAAGTCAAACTGTTTTTGAGCATCGCGGTGCTTTTGCTGATTTACGCCATTCAAAAATTACTTCATCTGAGCCCTCTGGTGTTGATCCTGATTTTTGGATTGATGCTGAACAATTACCGCCTATTCTTCCCCAAATTAAATTTTCGAAAGAAAAACTCGGATAAGCCGACTTGGCCTGCCAATTTATTGGATGATCAGCGGATGCATGATTTGCACCGCGATTACCATCTGCTCACGTTGGAGAGCGCCTTCGTCATTCGAACTTTTTTCTTCGTTTTGTTCGGGATGACCGTTTCCTTAGCCACATTGACAGATTTGCATGTCATCACGGAAGGATTGGTGATTTGTTGCGTGCTTTTTGCCGTTCGATTCAGTTGCCTGATGTTGCTTAAACGCAAGGCCCTTTTCCCTCTGTTGTACATCGCACCTCGGGGGTTGATTACCATCTTGCTTTTCTTCCAAATTCAAAGCACCTACCCACAATTTCTCCAACCAGCATTCGACCAAGGCATCTTGTTGGTGATCATTTTAGTGACGAGCATCATCATGACCATCGCCTTGGTGCAAAACGGAATTACGGTTCGTGGGGTCACTTTGGTCCCCGAGATTGTTCCAGATCTCTCGTCCAATCAATCCCCCCCTAGTGGTTTGACGCCTTCGGACGAGCCTACAGAGGATTCTCCTTCGGATGATTCAGGCTCGAGGACCCCACGATGATATCAGCGGGACGAACCAACCTCCAGATAATCGCTCCACTTTCCCCTGCAGTTCCAACACGAAAAGCTTGCCCTGAATCGCCTTCATGGATTCATTCAAAACACGAGCCAGCTCTTCCACCTGACATCCTGAAGTGCCAACCAAGGCTCTCCAAAGGGGCCTCAATTCTTCTTGGAGCGCTTCTTCATCCTTCGCAATAGACGGTTTTGAAAAAACGCCCAACCGTTCAATCAGTTGTTCCGGATGACTCCAAGCCGCTTCCGGATAGGCTTCCAACAACGCCCAGTTTCCAGCCCATCGAGCAGCATGATCTGGTGGTCGGTAAACCCATAAATCCACCCCTGATTCTACGGCCAACTCCGCCGAAATCATGGCTCCCCCTTTGGCTGGACTCTGAACCAAAACAACGGCTTCACTTAACCCCACCACCAAACGATTCCGCGAGGCAAAGTGCCAACGCGCTGGCCCAGTTCCCATAAGATGCTCTGTCAAGAGGGTTCCGCCGTTTTTAACCATGGCATTTGCTAATCCTTGGTGACGTTTAGGATACATCCGGTCCAGCCCATGCCCTAAACATGCGAGCGTTGTGCCTTGGTTGTACAATGAGCCTCGGTGGGCTGCCGCGTCAATTCCCAGTGCGAGACCACTGGCGATTCCAATTCCCGATTGACTTAAAGTCTGACTCGTCTGAAAAGAAATCCGTGCCGAAGCTTCGCAACATTTTCTTGTACCGACGATCGCAACAAATTTTCGATGATTCCATGAAGCTTTTTTCCCTCGACCAAAAATGGCCAATGGAGCATCGCGCCATGTCCGCCAACGCCGAGGATACGAAGGGTCTTCCCAAGAAATTGCCCAATAACCCTCCTTTTCCTGCATGTCCAAAGCAGATTTAGCCCTTTCGTGTGCCGATTGAAATCCCGCATGATGGCGGCGGATTTTTGCCCAAGCACGATCCAATGAACCGGCAGCATCCACAAATTGCTTGGCACGGACAGGACCCCAATTCTCCATGGCGCCCAAGGTCACCCATCTCTGCAATCGATTCATTGGCACAAAGAGAGGAAACAAGGGTCCTGGGAACGAGAGCCTTTTGCAGACCTTAGAATCCACTTCACCTGTGCATCGCTATCGGTTCAATTGTTGCATCTTGCACGTATGATGAGACCCATTATGTTATGCCTCGGGTTGTTTGCGGGAATATTTATGTCCCCTTTAACCTGTCAAATCCTCATGGGGGCTGTCTTTGACTCCAAGGGAATAAGTATCCCAGGAGCGTACGTTACCATTCAACTCCAAGACGCTGCTGTGACGGGTACCGTCAGTTTAGAAGATGGAACGTACTCTTTGGATGCTTCCCACTGGTCGGGACAAAGCGTTGAAGTGGCTTGCAGCTACATCGGCATGGAAACGCAAACGCATCTCATTTCAAATCTCGAGCCTGGAAAATCCTATGAGATTCGGTGGATCATGGAGGAGTCCTCCGAAATGTTGGATTTGGTCGTGGTCAGCGCTGGTCGATTTGAGCAATCTGCCAACAAAGTGACGGTGTCTGTCGATGTGCTTCCTCCCCGCATCATCGAAGCCCGCGGTACCACAACCCTCGAAACGGCACTTGAAATGAATCCTGGGGTGACATTTGTCGACGGAGAACCTCAGATTCGAAGCGGAAGTGGATTCAGCTATGGCGCCGGATCACGGGTCATGGTTCTTATCGATGATTTGCCCGTTCTCAGTGGGGATGCTGGCCGGCCAACGTGGGGCTTTCTCCCATTGGAAAATATCGAGCAGATTGAAATCATCAAAGGGGCTTCTTCCGTCCTGTATGGCAGCTCTGCATTGAGCGGTGTCATCAACGTGCGGACGCGTTTCCCTGATGCACGTCCCCTCACCCGGGTCAGTGTTCAGCACGGCGTTTATTCAGCTCCGAAATCGGCGCAAGCCAAAACCTGGAAAGGACTCAGTCAGCAATCCAATGTTCGTTTTCTCCATAGCCAGCAACTTGGAAAATGGGATCTCGTTATTGGCGGAAACGTGCTTGGCGATGATGGATTTCTCGCTCCCGAAGATGTCGCCGCCAGTGATACCACCCGATATCAACCCTGGAAGGTCGACCGTTTCGGGGCCGAATACCGCGCACGCATCAACGCCAATATCCGCAAGCGCGATACGCGTGTGGAAGGGCTCAACTATGGCTTGAACACGAATTGGCAAATTGGTGAAGCACTCAATACGTTGATTTGGCAGAATGGTCCGGATTCCATTTATGGTGCCTTTGATGGTGCTGCTACTCGCACCAACCAGCTCATCGGAACCGTTGACCCGTATGTCCAATACCTTTCACCTTCCGGTGTCCGACACACTTTACGCAATCGATGGCAATACCTCAACAACGACAACGACAACGAGCAATCCAATGGGTCGCATGTTTTCTATACCGAATACCAGTTGCACACCAACGGGGACCGCTGGAACATTGAAGGGTTGAATCTCACCACTGGAATCGTTAATTTACAAGCCCTCAGTCGCGCTGATTTATACAGCGGTGGTTCATCCGATGGCAACAATACTGCTCGCAACATGGCCGCGTATGTCCAAATCGATCAAGCTATCGGAGATCGAATCAACGTCGCTGGAGGAGCGCGTTACGAGTATATCGAAGTCAACTCTCAAGGCATGGGCAAACCCGTATTCCGTGTGGGAGCCAATTACCAATTGGGTGAAACAACGTTCTTGCGAAGCAACTTTGGTCAGGGCTTCCGGTTCCCTTCGATCGCGGAGCGCTACATCCGAACCGGTTTGGGTGCATTGCAGATTTACCCCAACGAAAACTTGCGTCCAGAATTCTCTTGGTCAACAGAGGTTGCGATCAAACAGGGTTTGAAATGGGGCAATTTTATGGGCTTTGTAGATCTCGCCTTTTTTCACCAGGAATACGAGGATTACATTGAATTTACCTTTGGCCAATGGGGGCCCGATGAAGGTGAAGAGGCCAACATTGACAACGTCTTTGGCTTGGGCTTTCAAAGTGTCAATACTGGAAGCAGCAGTGTAACCGGTGCTGAGATCACTTTAACTGGCCGTTTGGAAACGGAGCGAGTGCGCTTCGACCTCATCACCGGATATACCTTTACGAACCCGAGAAGCACCTCCCCAAATTACAATTACAACCCCGATCCCGAAGGGAATCCTACCACATACATCAGTACCAGCCATGACACCACTGGAATGATTTTGAAGTACCGATCGCCGCATGTTTTTCGCTTTGACTTGCAGTGTTCTGGACAAAAATGGTTTGGGGGCCTCAGCGTACGTTACCAAACAATCATCAATAATTTTGACCAAGCATTTATTGAATTCGAAGAACAAGGATTCGTCGAATGGGGTGTTCAAAATTGGCTGGATACGCATCCGCAACTCCCCATTATTTTAGATGCAAGGATTGGTCGAGAATGGGGTGAAAACCACCGTATAGCATTAGTTGTCAATAATTTAACCAACGCCGAATACACCATTCGTCCTATGGCTATGGAGGCTCCGCGACTCGCCTCAATCATGTACACCTACGAAATCAAGTAATGGAATCCGTTTCACTTGTTGGCGTCATCCCTGCACGTATGGGGTCGACTCGTTTTCCAGGCAAACCCCTGGCTAAAATCGATGGTGTAAGTGTCATTTCAAGGACGGTAAAACGTGCAATTGAAGCAGGCGTTTGCGATTACGTACTGGTCGCCACGGATGATGTCGCCATAGCGAAGGAAGCGCAAGAATCGGGGGCTGAAGCACTCATGACTGATCCGGGATTGGCCAATGGCACCTTGCGCAGCCATGCCGCTTTGTTGCAGTGGGAAGAAAAACACGGTTTGCATGCGGAAGCCATGCTTAACATCCAAGGGGACGAGCCATTTGTGCATCCAGAACAGCTGCAAAAGCTCGCGCATCTCATTCGTTTGCCTGGCGCATCGATTGCGACCCTCGCACGTCCAAAATCCGATGATGATACAGAGCGTGAAAACCCCAATCGAGTCAAGGTCGTTTGTGACTTGAACGGCCGAGCCCTTTTTTTCAGTCGCGCAGCCTTGCCTTCGAGTCCCGGACCGTGGTTTGAACACGTAGGGTTATATGCCTTCACCCGTGGCGCCTTGGATGCCTTGACTCATCTTCATTCCTCTCCTTTGGAAAAGCGCGAGCAGCTCGAACAGCTGCGTTGGTTGGAGCATGGCTGGGACATCCACGTTGGCAACACCTCTCACGCCACGCATTCCGTGGATACTCCCGAAGATCTCATTCGTTTGGAAAAGATGCTTCAAAAGGGAGAACTAGCGTAACTTTGGCGCTCACTAGACGCCACTCCCTATGAAATTTTTTGGCTCCATCGCAGCCGTTTTTGCCCTGAGCATTGCGGTTTGTTTGTTTTCTGCTTGCAATTCCTCGACCGAATCTTCTATGAGCTCTCATTCTCAACCCGTCCTGTCCGAAAGCCAATTTCCCGCTCCACCTGTTGCGGACAAAAAACCTCATACAACCGATATCCATGGATTGTCTTTGAAAGACGATTACTTCTGGATGCGGTTGAGCGATGAGCAAAAAGAAGCCAAAGAATCAGATTCCCAGACACAAGAGGTCGTCGACTTCCTGAATGCGGAAAACACGTACACGGAGGCGGTTATGAAATCCACGGAATCTTTCCAAGAATCGCTTTTTGAAGAGATCAAAGGGCGCATCAAGCAAGACGACCAAAGTGTTCCCCTGCGCGACAACGGATATTGGTATTACAGCCGGTATGAGGAGGGCAAAGAGTACGCAATTTATTGCCGCAAAGAAGGTTCATTGGACGCTGAGGAGAAGGTCATGCTGAACGTGAACGAAATGGCTGAAGGATTCAGCTACTATGCCGTCGGTGGGCAAGCCGTAAGCACCAACAATGAAATTTTAGCCTTCAGCGTAGACACGGTGAGCCGCCGAGAATACACCTTGCAATTCAAAAATTTAGCGACTGGCGAAATGTTGGCCGATCAGATTCCCCAAACAACTGGCGGCGCCACATGGGCGAATGACAACCAAACGGTTTTCTATTCGAAAAAAGATCCCGTCACTTTGAGGTCCCACCGGATATATAAGCACGTTTTAGGAACCGATGCTTCTGAAGATCAACTGGTGTATGAAGAAGCCGACGAAACTTTTGGCTGTGGCATCGGCAAGACGAAAAGCAATCGGTTCTTGATGCTGGTAAGCTATTCAACGCTTAGTACAGAATGGCGCTTTTTGGACGCGAACAATCCGCACGGAGATTGGACCGTCATTCAACCACGCGAACGCGACCTAGAATACAACTGCACTCATTATGGCGACCATTTCTATATCGTCACCAACCGCGATGCGCAGAACTTCAAATTGGTCCGCACACCCATTGTTGCACCATCCTACGAAAATTGGACAGATGTCATTCCGCATCGTGAAGAGACTTTGTTGGAGGGCATTGAAATTTTCAAGGATTATTTGGTCGTCGAAGAGCGGACCGGTGGACTCAATCAAATCCATGTGAAACGGTGGGATGACGCCGGCAATTACTACATCGAGTTTCCTGATCCGGCATATTCTGCCTATGTCGGTGCCAACCCCGATTTCGATACGAAGAGCTTGCGTTACGGCTACACTTCGATGACGACGCCAAGTTCATTGTTCGAAATGGATATGGAGTCCAAGGAGACCGAATTGCTCAAGCAACAAGAGGTGTTGGGAGGCATGTTTGATTCCGCCAACTACATGAGCGAACGGGTGATGGTCAAAGTGACGGATGGAACCGAAGTTCCCGTTTCCCTTGTCTACCGCAAAGGCATCAAAAAGGATGGCTCCAATCCTTTCCTTTTATATGCCTACGGAAGTTACGGATACAGCATGGACGCTGGTTTTTCGAGCACGCGTTTGAGTCTACTGGATCGCGGATTCATTTTCGCCATTGCACACATTCGCGGTGGTCAAGAAATGGGCCGAAAGTGGTACGAGGATGGGAAATTGTTCAACAAAATCAACACCTTCACCGATTTCATTGATTGCGGACAGGCGATGGTCGACCTCGGTTTTACGTCGCCTAATCACCTCTACGCGATGGGTGGCTCCGCAGGAGGTTTGCTCATGGGTGCAGCCGTGAATATGGCGCCATCACTCTTCAACGGTGTCATTGCTGCCGTGCCATTTGTGGATGTCATTAACACCATGTTGGATGAGAGTATTCCTTTGACAACGGGCGAGTTTGACGAGTGGGGCAACCCCAAGAACAAGGATGCATTCGATTACATGATGTCTTATAGCCCCTATGACAACGTAGCTGCTCAAGACTATCCGCATATGCTGGTTACGACCGGATATTGGGACAGCCAAGTGCAATATTGGGAGCCCGCCAAATGGATGGCCAAATTGCGCGATGTCAAAACAGATGATCATTTGTTGATCATGCATTGCAATATGGAAACCGGACACGGAGGAGCTTCTGGCAGATTCAAGCGGCTACGTGAAGTTGCCCTGGAATATTCTTTCTTCATGATGCTCGAGGGCATCACAGAATGAGTTGACCGCATGGGAAAGTATCGGCGTCTCACCCGAGAGGAACTGCATGCTGTTGAAGCTGAATTCGTCCGATATTTGGCGTCTGAAAGCATTACTTCGGATGATTGGGAAAAGAAATTGTCCACCGATGCCCCCGAAGTAGAGGGGTGTTTGGATGCGTTTAGCGAACAGTTCTGGGATGGGGCAACAGGCGCAATTGATTGCTTGGAACATCAGCCCACTCCAGGAGATTTATGGCTGTTTCATTTCACTGAACTAACAGCTCATGTCATCCATTGTGTTCATGAAGATGGCGTCGCCACTTGGTCACAAGGGGGGAAACAATACGAAGCCGAGGCCCGAGGACGAGAAATATTTTTATTGCTAGAACAAGGCGCGAAGCCCTGCGATGAAGACCGATTCAAAGCCGTCCAAGCCGAAATGGTCGCGGGAATCAACGTTCCAGATTAATCCGGAAGAAACGCAGATTCTGGCAACTTGAAGCCCCTTTGGGATAGCCATACTGCCACGTCATCTGTCACAGGTGCGTGCCAATGCGTTTCCAAACCTGCTTGCTCTGCGCCATCCACGTGTTGCTGGCTATCATCTATGAACAAAGCCTTGGCCGGATTCACTTCATGTTGACGACACAAAGCCAAAAACGATGCCGGATCCGGTTTGCGGAAGCCCAATTCATGGCTGTAGTGAATGCCTTCAAATGCGTTGCGAAACGGCGACAATCCAATGTGCTCTTCCATCCATGCCTCAAATACTCCGGCATGAATGACGTTGGTGTTGCTAAACAAAAACAAACGGGTTTGTTTCCCCAATGCCCGCACCATTTCAATCCGTGATGCATGCATGCCCACGAGAATGCAATTCCATGCGTCTATGACCTGTTGCCTGGTCGTTCCCGACGCACAATGGCTTTCTAAAAACGTGTAGAAGTCCGCTGGTGCAATCCGGCCACATTCCAACTGATCAAATGCAGGACTTTGAAAGGCTTGATGATAAATGCCCGCGAAATCCTCAACCCCTAACTGTTTAAAAGCACGAACGGGAGCATCGTAGTCGATGTCGTACAGAACGCCCCCGAAGTCCAATATGAGCGCGTCGGGCAAAGCCACGTTGGCCATCTTAACCGTTCGCTTTGAATCGCTTCATCCAAGCAGAAGACCACCGATCATCCTTTCGGATTTCGGTCAATGTCTTTCGCGCTTCAACTTCGGATTGAAAGCTGGCATATGTTACCAAGTGCAGGCCGCTTTCTTGCAACAGGATTTCCGATGAAAAGCCTTCCGTTTGCAACTTGGCCGACAGATTCATGGCATTCGATTCTACAGCGAAAGCACCCGCGACCAGCACGATCATTTGTTCTTGAATCGCTGAAGACTTTTCCTCAACAGCAGCCAATACCACGGCCGTCCCCGTTGAAGAGACTCTTTCAGTCGTAAAGTCGAAACGAGTAACTGAGGCCCCTTCGGACGCTTGCATCACCGATTCGAATACGGGCTCTGTTTTTATCCCTGAAAGAAGGACTGCCTCTTCTTCAAAGCGGGGCTGGAAATCACTTTCAATCACCCGGTTGTGCATGGATGGAACCGCACTCATCAACGCCACGGGTTCCTCCCAATTATCTGCAACGAACATTCCTGCTCCACCCAGAACCGGGATGGCAATGGCCGCTGCAATGCGGATCCACTGCTTGGAACCTTTGATCGCATCACGTGGTGGCATCTCAAGGACTCTAGCGGTCGTGGGGTTCGTCACTGTTTTCAGTGGACGCAATGGAATGCGCTGCAAACCAAACGAACGCAGCATGCGCTCCAACTCTTCCTCTGGCATAAACATGATACCCCCTTCCTTTCCCAGGTACATCCTTCCGACATGTTCAATGGTCACCGTTTGATTCGCCATCACACGTCGCTTCAACTCTGAGGCTTCCGATTCAATCGCTTTCAATGCCTCCGAATACGACAATCCCGCACGTCGCACCACCGTCTGGGCTAAAACGCCATCATTCTGACTCAGTCGTTCATTGAACAATATGCCACGTGATGGGGGGATCAATTCTTGCCTAGAGGCATCGTATCGCGCAGCCATTTGATTGCATACAAATCCTCCCAAACCCGGAACAACCACGCAATCGTGATCTAAAAAAAGACGGTGTAGTTGTGTGTCGAGGTATCCCATAAAGGCGCTAATCAGTGTTCGAAATTAGGAGAAACGCGTGAGCCCTGCAACTTCCATTTCCTTCACCCGGAATTCAGGCCTACCGAATGATCGTGACACTGCCGTCAATCAACCGGGGTCCGTCACGCAATTCGTAACGCAAACGCCACAGATACACATCATCAGGAACAAAGTAATCTGATCCTTTTTGCTGGTTGTTTCCAATCCAAGGTTCCGCCGAATCTTCACTGTAAAAGATCAAATCACCCCAACGATTGTAAATCTCCAAACGGTATCCACGGGGGTCCACTCCATCCACGAAAAAAGCATCATTCACTCCATCATTGTTCGGCGAAAATGCATTCGGAACATAGATGGGGTAAAAGACATCGATATGCACGCTGTCCGTTGCCAAACAACCCTCAGGGGAAATGCTTTGAAGCACAAACCACTGAGGGCCTTGTACCTGAACTTCCGGTGTCAAGCAATCGCTACAACTCAACGCATCTGCAGGTGTCCACCACAATGTGTCGGCATCTACCGTTCCAAATAATCGGACGCGATCGAGCCAATCTACTTCGCGATCAGGCCCAGCATGAACATAAGGCGGTTGCCACACCAACACTTCCATTTCAGTGCTTCCCGTACACCCAAACTCGTCCATGACGTAAACGGTAAACGTGGTGTTTTGAATGGGGAAAACGGCCGTGGTTTGTGCCGAGGGGTTTTCTACCAACTCGGCTGGTGTCCACGAATAATGAACCCCCTCGGAACAGCTCAGCAACATGGTTTCCCCTCGACACATCCAGCCTCCACCTGTTGCGGACGCCGTGGGCGCAATGAGTTCCACCGAGACGCTATCTACCCCGACTCCGCAAACGTTGGCAATGCTCACGGTAAATGTTGTGTTCTCTGAAGGTGACACATAGGGAGTTTGACTGAGCGGATTGCTCACCAATTCGGCAGGCGACCACAGATAGCTATCGCCCTCGTCTGCCTCCAAAAACACCCCCTGCCCAGCGCACAAAAACACGGTAGGATAGGTTGTTCCTCCAGGAACCTCTTGCACGACATAGATGGTCATTTCTTCTTCCTCTGTGCATCCTGCATCCGATTCGATGATTGCCGTATAGGTGGTCGTCGATGCCGGACTTGCGGTTGTGGTGGCGGATGCCGGCGTCCCGAGCCCGACCGCTGGACTCCAGATTACAGATGTTCCTCCTGTAGCCTCCAGTTCAACCACATCACCCACACACATGGACAAATCTCCTGTGATATCCGTCTCCATGATTTCGACCGTTACCGTTACTGACGCCGACGCCATTCCGCATGCGTTTGAATCTTCCACCGTATAAATCGTCGTTTCCGTTGGAGAAGCAATGGGATTGGGGATGCTGATATCGCTGAGCGTTGGGTGAGGTTGCCATTCCAATGCTCCCGTACCATACGCTTGCAATGTGACCTCATCACCTTCGCAAAGAGTCGGGACTTCATCCAGTGTGGGGGTCGGCGTGTCCTCAATAAACAACGTAACGATCGCTGTATCCGGTTCCAAACAACCCCCTGAGCCACTGACATCCGATACAATCAACATAATCTCCCATTCGCCGGGTGTTGCGTAGATGTATTCTGGGTTTTCTTCTTCGCTGTAATTTAAATCCCCGAAAAACCATTCGTAACTCGTCCCTCCAATTGAATTGTTGACGAATTGAATCGGTTCCCCCACACAAATCAGGTCTGGCGCGTCAATTTCTATATCCGCTATCAACGAACCCAGATTGAACTTAAATACCCCCAAGTTGCAGTTGGAAGATCCGTTTGTCGAAGACCAAGAGCCTGGTGTTGTTGGAAAATCATCCCAACCACCGCATCCAGCACAGACGGCTTGATAAACGGTTCCATTTTTATCAAACCTCGACGTTCCTCCATCCACGTGTTCATTTGAAAACACCCCTCCTAAAAAGGTGCCATACGTCAATTCTGATGCTTCTGGTGCAAGCACGCCCAACCAAAAATCACTTCCATCCGTTCCCAATTGATAAGCGTCTACCGTCGTAGGCATTCCATTTGTAGTGGATTGACCTGCATAACCACTGTTCAAAGAATTGGTCGCGCCACCCCATCCACTGAGGTACATTTCGTCGCAGTCCGAAACCAGAAATGCCGTTGGGCTAATGTCGATTCCCGTTTGTGCCAATCCAATGCGGGTGACCCAGTTCAAGTCTTCTAAATTTTCACTCAATCGGGCAACGAACGTGCTGCCGTTGGGGCTGTCACTGTAAACATCTCCGACCAACGCCATGGAAGATCCCGTTGTTTGACCACAAATGTGTGGGCGGTCATCGGTGTCCAATTGCACGAAATAGGATTGATCGTAGTCGTCCGTTCCGAAATACGTGACTCCAGAAAGAAACGGGAACGGACCGCTGTAATCGAGCGATGCAAGAAAACCATCAACATCTCCCGCCAAATCAGTTTGATACGCTCCCGGCGTGGACGGCAAGTCGTCGCTTTTGGTTCCCCCGGTGAAGTATGCAAATCCCGGTGTCCCCGTAGCGAATTGAATACCGAATGCTGCGTCATCCGCACTCCCTCCAAAATACGTGGAGAAAAGCAGGCTCTCTAGATCCGATGACAGTTGAAAAACTACGGCATCACTGATTCCATTCAGGGCAGGGTCTGTGGCTTGCGCCAATGGGAAATCGTCGCTCCGAGTGCTCGTTGCTACCCACACATTTCCAGCAGGGTCGATGTTGATTTCCCCGCGGCACACATCCCCATAGTTGTAGTTGAGCTTCTCCCCTAGGTTAAGCCCGTCATTTCCAGATCCGCCGATGTACGTCGATGCGTCCAATGTTCCTGCCGCTCCGTTGATTCGAGAAATCACGATGTCCGAGCCGCTATCGAACGTGCCATAAAAATGATACGTGGCCAAATCTAGAAACGGTCCCCCGCCGAACGCCACTTGAAAAGCTCCCGATGTTGTGGGGAAGTCCGCTGAACCCGTGGTTCCCATAACGAAAATATCTCCGTCTTCATTGGTCACGATGCTGTGCGGATATTCCCTTCCTGATCCCCCGAGGTATGTGCTGTATTCCAGCGTTGTTCCATCCGTAGAAAACACGCTGATTCCAAAATCAAAATCACCGCCGCCGAATGCCGTGCTGATTGCTCCAGCCGTCGTTGGGTATCCCGCAGCCCGCACTCCAGAACCACCAATCAAGCGGCCATCATTGTCATATGCCGCCGTGAATCCCCAGCTATCAGCCGTAGAGCCGATGAAGGAAGCAAATTCGATTTCTGGATCAATAATCAGGGGGCGGTTGTTGTCGTATTCCCCTAGCTCAAATTGAACTCTTGTCTCACCATTTTCCAGGTTCTCCACACGATAGGCACATGTCACCTCCTCCATGCGGGAACCATTCATCTGGTAAGCAAACGGGGCTTGTTCGAGCAGTTCTCCCCATGTTCCTGTCATCGCATCGCCATCGCCCACAGCCGGTCCAACCAAATGCTTGATTGCTCCGCTGGAAGTGACATGCAATTCCAACCCACGGTACAACGTGGAAATTTGCTCCGGATCTGCCCCGGGCGCAACGACCCAATCGTATTTGACCCGATTTGTTCCGCCCCTTCGGCCATCCATGACCATCCCAATTCCAGGCCATACCTCCTCCGCTCGCATGCGACTCACAGGAGTTACACCTTCTGCCCAACTATTGGGGTCCAGGCCATGATAAAAGGATATGAAATGGTCTGCAGGTTGCGATCCACTTTGTGATGCCGCTTCTGGCAACGCTTCTTCCCATGTTGCTTCCAAGACGAATTGGGTGAGCGGTCCCGTAGGGGTTTCGTGTCTCCCCAAAGCGTCATAACCCGGGCCTAGCATAGCCGCTTTCCAGCCAGTTTTGGTCATCCATAAATCTCCCCCATAAACCCGCGCTGACCACAGCACATCCTCATGCCATTGGCCTGCATTGGGAACGAACCACACTCCGTCAACCGCCTTTGGGGCCTGAATTGTACGATTTCGATCGGAATCCGCCCATGCTTGGTGCGATGGCAACATCGCAAGCATCGACGCTACGAGAGCCAACAATACGGGTTGCTTATGGGTTGTTTGCATGATCTATTTAAACCCTCCCGAAGGAAAGCTCTAAACAAATAACGCACATTTCAAGGCGCAGGTTGCCTTTCCCTTGATTCGCTTCAGGACAACTCTTCCACCAACAAGCGCATTTCAATAACCGGAGACATGCGTTCATGAAGAATGCGGTAGACGGCGTCTGAAATCGGCAAGCGCGCCTGAAATCGTTTGTTCATTTGAAAAATGCCTTCAGAACCATTGTATCCTTCTGCTACCATATTCATTTCCATGATGGCTCCCTTGACGGTGTATCCTTTTCCGATCATCATGCCCAAATTTCTGTTTCGGCTGTGCGGACTGTATGCAGTCACAAGCAAATCACCGAGGTATGCGCTTTCCTTGACGTCCCGATCTACTTCGTGAACCGCTGCTAAAAATCGCTTCATCTCTTGTGAAGCGTTGCTAATTAAAACGCTCAAGAAATTGTCGCCATACCCTAAGCCAAGAGCCACCCCTGCTGCAATCGCATAGATGTTTTTCAGCACGGCAGCAATCTCGGTTCCAAAAACATCCTCGCTCGTCTTGACCCGGATGTATCGGGTCTTTAACGCATCCGCGACAGACCGCGCAATGTGAAGATCGGGACAAGCCACTGTCAAGAAGCTGAGTTTTTCTCTGGCAACTTCCTCCGCATGACACGGGCCTGCAATCAAACCAATGCGGTCGTATGGGATTTGGAATTCTTTGTGAAAATAGCGCGCAGGGATGCTGTCGTATTTGACCACCATTCCTTTGATGGCGCTAATGATCCATTTGTCTTTCAGACCTGTAGGCTTATGTTTTTGAATCGCATCGTCCAAATGCGTTGAAGGAATCGCAAAAATGATCACATCGCTGTTGTCGATGATTTCCTGCATGTCTGTACTCACCCGAATGGCTTCCGTATTGAATGAGATGCTCTGGATGTAATTTGGATTGCGCCCGTATTCCTCCAAATACTCCTTGGTCGCTTCTCTGCGAACCCACCAATTCAACGTTTCAACATTGGTGAGGAGCATTTTAGCAATGGCCGTAGCCCATGAACCGCTACCCAATAAACCAAACCGCAATTCTTTTGCCATGGCGCAAATGTACTAGACTGCCTCAATCTGCCGTAGTCTTGCTTCAGAGCGCTACCTTTGCAGCCGCATCAGCACATTCCATTTCCCATGAGCGACGACCTTCTTAAAAAAGTCATCAGTCACGCCAAAGAATACGGCTTCGTCTTCCCTTCCAGTGAGATCTACGACGGACTATCCGCGGCGTATGATTACGGCCAATTGGGTGCCGAATTGAAAAACAACATCAAGCATTATTGGTGGACTGCCATGGTGCGAATGAATGAAAACATCGTGGGGTTGGACGCTTCCATTTTCATGCACCCGACTACCTGGGAAGCATCGGGTCACATAGATGCCTTCAATGATCCGCTGATCGACAACAGGGATTCTAAGAAACGTTACCGTGCAGATGTCCTCATCGAGGACCACATTGGAAAAATAGACGCGAAAATCCTGAAGGACGTTAAGAAAGCGGCAGGGCGGTTCGGTGATGCTTTTAACGAAGCTGAGTTTCGGTCAACCAACGGCCGCGTATTGGAGCGCCAAGCGCAGATTGACGACATCAACACCCAGTTCAAGGCGGCAATGGGAGCTGAAGATCTGGTCGCTGTCAAGCAATTGATCGAAGACCTCGGAATCGCCGATCCTGAGACGGGAAGCCGCAACTGGACGGATGTGCGTCAGTTCAACTTGATGTTCAAAACAGAACTCGGTGCCGTGAGTGGAGAAAGTGGCGTCATCTATCTCCGACCTGAAACGGCGCAAGGCATTTTCGTCAATTTTCTCAATGTTCAGAAGAGCGGTCGCATGAAACTGCCTTTCGGTATTGCGCAAATTGGAAAAGCTTTCCGGAATGAAATCATCGCACGGCAGTTCATCTTCCGGATGCGTGAATTTGAACAGATGGAGATGCAATTCTTCGTCAAGCCTGGAACCCAAGGAGAGTGGTATGAAACCTGGAAAAATGCGCGCATGAAGTGGCACCAAGCATTGGGGCTTGGAGATGGAACGCATCGGTTCCATGATCATGTAAAGTTGGCGCATTATGCAGATGCGGCATGCGACATCGAGTTCGATTTTCCGATGGGATTCAAAGAACTCGAAGGCATTCACTCTCGGACGGATTTCGACTTGAAACAACACGAAGAACACAGCAACAAAAAGCTGCGTTATTTCGATCCCGAGACGCAAGAGAGCTACGTCCCATATGTTGTGGAAACTTCCATCGGTCTCGATCGCATGTTCTTAGCAATCTTGAGCGCAGCCTACCAAGAGGAAACGCTGGAAGACGGTTCTGCCCGAACGGTTTTACGGATTCCTGCTCCTTTGGCTCCCGTGAAAGTCGCCGTGCTGCCTTTGATTAAGAAGGATGGGTTGCCAGAAAAAGCCCGTGAAATTTTGGCCCTGTTGCAAATGGAGCATAACGTTCAATACGATGAAAAAGATGCCATCGGCAGACGTTACCGCCGTCAAGACGCCATCGGCACCCCTCTTTGCATTACCGTGGACCACGACACTTTGACGGATCATGCAGTCACCATCCGCGACCGCGATACCATGACCCAAGAACGGGTCGCTATTGATCAGCTCGCTTCTGTGGTTGCTGGTAAGGTCAGCCTTGCTCAGTTATTCAAAGCTTCCTAATCGATGCAACTTTCTTCTCTCGATTTGAAAGGCCAACGTGCCTTGATTCGTGTTGACTTCAATGTGCCTTTGAATGAAGCCCGTGAAGTGACCGATGACACGCGTATCCGTGCTGCACTGCCCACCATTCAACATGTGCTTAATGAAGGCGGATCCGTGGTGCTCATGTCCCACCTCGGTCGGCCCAAAGGCCCCGATGCCGAATGGAGCTTAAAACATGTCCTTCCAACCTTGGAGCGATTGCTCGGTCAATCCGTCCAGTTTGCTGCTGATTGCGTAGATGATGTCGCTTTGGATGTGTCCCAATTTTTAAAAGCCGGAGAAGTGGCACTCCTTGAAAATTTACGGTTTCATCCAGAAGAAGAAGAAGGCGACGAATTTTTCGCCGGACAATTGGCTGAAAACGGTGACGTCTACATCAATGATGCTTTTGGGACTGCTCATCGGGCTCATGCGTCAACAGCTGTCATTGCACGCTTTTTTCCAGAAGACAAGGCATTTGGGTTGTTGCTTGCCGCTGAAATCGATGCTTTGAAGAAGGTTTTGGCTCACCCTGAAAAACCGTTAACGGCCATTATTGGTGGAGCCAAGGTGAGTTCAAAATTGGGCATCATCGAACACCTCGTCGGCCGCGTAGATCGTTTGATCATTGGTGGTGGCATGGCTTACACGTTTGTGCAAGCACAAGGCGGAAAAATTGGAAACAGCTTGGTCGAGAGTGAGATGCATGCTCAAGCTTTGGAGATTTTGAAAAAAGCCGAGGCAACGGGAACGGAACTTTTGCTGCCCATTGACACCCTCGCCGCAGATGCATTCGCTCCGGATGCCGCGACGCAGATCGTAGCAACTTCTGAGATTCCTGACGGATGGATGGGATTGGATATCGGCCCAAAAACCCGCGAAATATTTATTGAATCCGTTTCAACCTCGCGCACGATTTTATGGAATGGTCCCATGGGGGTTTTTGAAATGCCTGCATTTGCCGCCGGAACCAATGATGTCGCTGAAGCATTGGCAAAAGCGACCGCCGATCACGGTGCGTTTACCCTCATTGGAGGGGGTGATTCTGTTGCGGCCATCAACCAAGCGGGACTGGCGGATCAGGTGAGTTATGTGTCTACGGGTGGGGGGGCAATGCTCGAATATTTGGAAGGAAAGGTGCTGCCGGGAATTCAAGCCATCGAAGACTGATGCCCATCCGAGCCTTTCTCCTCTTTAGTTGCCTATTGGCGTGGTTCAGCTTGCCCGCGCAAGATCGTGTCGACGTCTACCCAGATGACCGATTATTGTGGAGTGATGTTTTGTTTCATTCCGAAAATGGCTTGGTGCGCGAGGGAAACCATTGGCGGGGTCAGGTGCTCTGGACCTTGCAGCCTGGCCGCATCTATGCCGGCTATTCTTCCAGTTCGTTCGACTTGCAATTCACTGTGCGCGACGGGCAATTGATTCAAGGCGACTCTCAGTTCAGTGACGCAATCTTGTATACGTTGGATGGGAATGAACTCTTTATCGGAGATAGCCGATTTGCCTTGGACTTGGTTTATACGTTAAGGCCCGATCCTATGCGGCCGGAATTGTTGGGGTTGTACAAAGAAGATAGCATCAGCTATTTCGATCGCATCTGTATTTTTCAAGGCATCCCGACTCCAGGTCAATTGTTTGCGCTTTTGATGGCACAAGGACTCCTCTAAGAGGATGGACTTCGCGTGAATCTTCGGAACTTGCGGCCATGCAAGAACTCGAAACCCGCGCAATGTTCGCAGGTTACCATCCGAGCGATGGCGATGGTGCGGTTAAGCCGCCCATCCAACCCAGCTCCACCTTCGTCTTTCCCGATGCTCAAACGGGCGCTGACATGATGGCTGCCGCTTATGGCATGCCGCCCGACCAGCCTGCCAAAGAAGGCCACATTTACAGCCGCATAAGCAATCCGACCATCGATGTCGCAGAAAAGCGTTTGGCCGCTTGGGATGATTCGGAATCAGCTGCCTTTTTCTCAACGGGGATGGCGGCCATTTCAACGGCGCTCCTCGCTTGGTCTTCCCCGGATCGTCCGGTCTGGTTTTGCCCGCCACTGTATGGTGGGACCGATCATTTCTTGAGATCCATTTTGCCGAGCATGGGAGTTACCGTTCGGGAGCTGTCAAACTTAGATGCTTTGGACGCCACGCATGAAGCCTATGAGGAAATCCCTGGCATCATTTACATCGAAACGCCCGCCAATCCCACGATGCAATTGCACCGGATTCTAACCGCTTCGGATTGGGCGAAAAAGCACTCCACAGAAGAAAAACCGGTGCTCACTTTCGTTGACAACACGTACCTCGGGCCCATTCTTCAGAGGCCCCTGGAACTTGGCGCCGACTTGTTGCTGTATTCGGCTACCAAATACATCGGAGGGCACAGTGACTTGGTTGCTGGAGCCGTGAGTGGCACGAATGCCGTGGTCGACCATGTCAAAGAATACCGAACATTTTTGGGAGGGATGATTGATCCCTGGACCGCGTGGATGTTGTCCAGGAGCATGGAAACCTTGCATGTTCGCATCGATCGGCATCAAGAAAACGCTCAAAAAATCGCAGCTTTTCTTCGGAATCACCCTACCATCGAAATCCTCAAGACCGCGTGGAACGAAGATCTATCGGTGGCAGATCAGCGCATCGCTTCCGAGCAAATGAAGGGAGGGGGTGGAATGATTTCCATGACCGTCCCCGGAGGGCGGCCTGCTGCTTTCAAGGTCCTGAATCACTTGCACCTATTCAAATTGGCCGTGAGTCTCGGTTCCACAGAGTCCTTGGCGCAACACCCCGCAAGCATGACCCACGTGGCTGTACCAGAAGATGTTAAGTCCGCTCATGGTATCAGCGAAGGGCTGATTCGCTTGAGCGTAGGATTGGAAAATGCGGACGATCTAATCCAGGATTTGGATCAAGCTTTAGCAACGCTTAGCTGAGCTTAGGCCACAACTTCCATGGCCTCTACATGGAAGGTAAAGCCCTCCATGATTTGGTTGGTGAGCAATTTCTCACAAGCTTCTTTCACTTGTGCTTCAGCGGCAGCTTGATCTGCTGCTTCAATTTCGAGGGTGATGTGCTTTCCGATACGGACATTGGAAATCCCTGGAAGGCCAATGTTTTTCATGTTATTGGAAACCGCCTTCCCCTGTGGGTCAAGCAATGCGGGAAGGGGCATGATGTCAATCGAAGCGCGGAATACCATGGTCTAAAGCATTAATGATTCAAGGCCGGTCGGATGAACTTTCCTCCCAACACATACAAAAGTAAAGCGGCTTGCAGGCCCAGCCCCCATGCGCGAGAAGAAATTGCCACGATGATGCCAACAATGACCATCAAGGCCAGCCAAATGATGCGTTTTCGATCGTAATTCGGGTCCCCTTTCCACCCCTTCATGTCCATCAATGGGATCCGGCTAATCATCAGCAACGGGATGAGCGTGCTTCCAATCAAGATGCTCGACATAACCACCATGACTCCCCCCGTGCCGTACAAACCGAATGAACCACCGTGTTGGTATTGGGCCCCAATTAACAAAATGCCAATCCACCACAACGCCCCTGCCGGAGCGGGCAATCCCGAAAACTCTTTAGCGTGTCCGGGTTGATTCGTCTCCACATTGAAGCGAGCGAGTCGCCAAGCAGCCGCTAGGACCATGGTTAGCGGCAAGAACTTGATGGCACTGGGAAGCGCGGGTGCCCACGTGTGTAAGAAAATAATTCCCGCAACGGCCGGAGTCACTCCCGAAGAAACCAAGTCCGCCATGCTGTCCAACTGCACCCCCATCGCACCATCCACTTTGGCCCATCGTGCCGCCAATCCGTCGAATAGGTCGCACAATTGGCCAAAGGCCCAAATGATTGCTAACATCAGCATCCCCGACCCTTTCCAATGTTGAGCCAACGCTCCCATTTCGGAAATGTCTGCGCCATGAAATTCATTCATCTCTGCACCGAATGGCCATACAACCAGTCCGATGATCACCAAAACGCCTGATATCAAATTGCCCATGGTCAGGACGTTGGGTAAGACTTTTCGAGCTTGCATGGTGCGAAAGTACATTTCACACCCTCAGCATGTAACCCCTCCTGAGGGTTTTCGTATATTTGCAGACCCGTTCTTACAAGATTGGGTTGTTTGGTCCGATGGCCGAGTGGCTAGGCTCAGCTC